>NZ_JACHMZ010000001.1:900000-1085000 GCF_014205165.1 Micromonospora carbonacea
GGCGGGCGCGGGACCGGCGCGGCCCCGGGATCCAGCGCGGGCGGGGCGCGCCCCGCTACGGCTGAGCGATCTGGATCACCCTGTTTCCGCCCGGGCGGGCGGTGCCGGCGCCGACGCGCGAGACTGGGACGGTGAGCACACCGATCCGCGCGTCCTCGATCCTGCCCGGGCACCGCGAGGACATCGAGCTGCACACCGCCGACGGCCTGACCCTCGTCGGCGAGCTGGCCCGCCCCGTGGCGAAGGAGCCGGCCGGCACGCTGGTCTGCCTGCACCCGCTGCCCACCCACGGCGGGATGATGGACAGCCACGTCTTCCGCAAGGCCGCCTGGCGGCTGCCGGCGCTGGCCGACCTGGCCGTGCTCCGGTTCAACACGCGCGGCACCAGCAGCGTGCGGGGCACCAGCGAGGGCGCGTTCGACAACGCCGTCGGCGAGCGCTTCGACGTGGCCGCCGCCATCGAGTACGCCGAGTTCGCCGAGCTGCCGAACGTCTGGCTGGTCGGCTGGTCGTTCGGCACCGACCTGACCCTCAAGTACGGCTGCGACCCGGCGGTGGCCGGCGCGATCCTGCTCTCCCCGCCGCTGCGCTTCTCCGCCCCCGCCGATCTCGCGCACTGGGCGCAGGAGGGCAAGCCGCTGACCGCCCTGGTGCCCGAGTTCGACGACTACCTTCGCCCCGACGAGGCGCGGCGGCGCTTCGCGGCGGTGCCGCAGGCCGAGGTCGTCGGGGTGCCCGGCGCGAAGCACCTGTGGGTCGGCGACGCCGAGACCGTGCTCGACGAGATCGTCCGCCGGGTCAACCCGGCCGCCCCGCTGCCCCTGCCCCGCACCTGGGACGGCCCGATGACCACCGGCGACGTCAGCGCGTACGCCGACCGGACGGTCGCCTCGTTCGCCGACGTCCCGGTGCCGGGCCCGAAGGCCGACGCCGCCGACTGAGCCCGGTCGGGGCGGGCGGCGGTCAGCGGGAGTCCTGGCGGGGCAGCACCACCTCGCGCAGGATGAGCTGGAGGGCGGCCACCGTCGGGATCGCGATCAGCGCGCCGACCACGCCCATCAGCGACACCCCCAGCAGCGCGGCGAGCAGGGCCGCGACCTCGTTGACCTCGACCGAGCGGCGCATCACCTTCGGGTAGATCAGATAGTTCTCCACCTGCTGGTAGACCACGAAGAACGCGACGCACGCGATCCCCACCGGCAGGTCGGTGGCGAAGCCGACGAGGCTGACCACCACCGCGCCGATGGTGGCGCCGATCTGCGGGATCAGGTCGGTCACCGCGACCACCACGGCCAGCGCGAACGGGTACGGCAGCCCGACGGCCAGCGCGAACACGAAGGTGGTCACCCCGGCCAGCACGG
The DNA here is from genome assembly GCF_014205165.1 of Micromonospora carbonacea. Classification (NCBI taxonomy): domain Bacteria; kingdom Bacillati; phylum Actinomycetota; class Actinomycetes; order Micromonosporales; family Micromonosporaceae; genus Micromonospora; species Micromonospora carbonacea. The sequence continues at coordinate 901,362 of NZ_JACHMZ010000001.1, forward strand.
CGATGCTCAGCGCGCCCACCATGTACGCGCCGACCTTCGCCAGGATCTCGTCGCCGATGAGCCGCACCCGGTGCCGGCGGGAGCGGGGCACCAGCGCGTACCCGACGCGGCGCAGCCGGTCGAAGTACGCGAGGAAGTAGATCGTCAGGACCAGCACGGTGAGCGCCCGGAAGACCGTGCCGAAGATGAGCTGGGCGCCGCCGAGGACCCCGCCGAGCGCCCGCCCCACGGTGTCGGCGTTGGCCGCGGCCTGCACCTTCGCCATCACGTCGTACCGGACGACGAAGTCGTTGACGGCCTCGTTGCGGCGCAGCTCCTCGACGTAGCTGGGCAACTGCTCGACGAACTGCCCGGACTGGGTGACCACCGGCGGGACCAGCGCCACCAGGCCGCCGACGATCAGCGACAGCACGATCAGCGTCACCGCCGCGACGGCCAGCCCGTTGGGCAGGCCCCACGAGCGCAGCCGGACCACCGCCGGGTTGAGCCCGACGGCGAGGAAGAGCGCGATGACGACCAGCACCAGGATGCCGGCCGAGTTGCGGACGCCGAGGAAGACGGCGTACGCCAGCAGCACGCCGAGTGCGCCGGTGAAGCCGACGAGGAAGCTGTTGCGGCGCAGGGGCCGCCCCGGCACCCCGAAGCGGCCCGAGCCGGCGGCGAGCGCGCCGGGCGGGTCGAAGTCGCCGGGGTCCGCCCGGTCGTCGTCCGGCCGGTCGTCGTCCGGCCGGTCGTCGTCCGGCCGGTCGCCGCCGGGCGGGGGGCCGACGGGGGTGGCGCGGTCCGCCGGGTCGCCGTCCGGACCGGTGCGGGCCGGCTGCCCGTGGCCCACCGGTCCGTGGCTTACCGGTGGCTCGTGGCTCACCGGCCTGTCGTCCGGCTGCCCGCCGTGCGCCCGTGCGCCGTCCGCCACCGAGACCTCCTCCGCCCTCCGGCGGATGCGCCCGGAGCGTCGTCGTCAGCCGCCCACGGCCCTGGCCGGGCGCGGGTCCTGCCGACAGGAGGGTAGTTGCCGGGCGGACGGCCCGGCCACCCCGGCTCACTCGGACTCGACGGACACCTTGCTCGGCCGGGCGCTGCGCTCGTCGGTCGTCGGCTTGGTCGGCCGCTTGCCGTTCTCGCCGGTGCTGGTGATCTTCGTGGGGGTCGCCCCCCGGCCGCCCTCGCCGGGCACCGCGGCCACCGTCGGCTCGCCGTCCACCCCGGCGCTGGCCGCGCCCCCGTCCACCGTGGTCACCGGCTCGGCCACCGGCCGGGTCCGGGCCGGGGCGGCGTCGTCGGCCGGCACGGCCTTCGCCACCCCCGCGTCGGCGGTCGCCTTGACCCGCGCGGGCTGCACCGGCTCGCCGGACTCGGCGGCTGCCGTCGCCGACCCGGTCGCCTTCACGGGCACCGGCTCGGTGCCCTTCGGCGCGCCGGTCGCCTTCGCGGGCCCGGTCCCCTTCGGCGCGCCGGCCGTCGTCGCCGGCTCGGTCCCGTTCGGCGTGTCGCCCGCCTTCGCGGGCCCGGCCACCGGCGCGCCCGCCGTGGCCGACAGCCGGACGCCGGCCAGCTGCTGCCGCAGGTCGAGCAGCTGATGCTGGAGCTCGTCCGACTCCTGCCGGGACTGCCAGGTCTCCTGCCGCAGGTCGGCCAGCTGCTGCTGGGCCTGGGCGATCTCCAGCATCACCTGGGCGAGCTGCTGGCGGCCGGCGGCCACCTCCTGCTGGGTCGCCGCGAGGTGCTGCTGCGTGGTGGCCAGATGCTGCTGCGTGGTGGCCGCGTACTCCTCGAACTGGCGGCGGGACGCGGCGACGTGCTCGTCGGCCCGGCGTCGCTTGTCGGTCGCGTCGGCCTCGGCCCGGCCCAGCAGGTCGGCGGCCTCCTCCTCGGCCTGCCGGCGCATCGTGAGGGCGTCCTGCTCGGCGGCGCGCCGGATCTCCGCGGCACCGTCCTCGATCTCGGCCCGCCGGGCGGTGTACTGCTGCTCCAGCTCGGTCTGCCGGGCCGTGTGCTGCCGGTCCAGCTCGTCGCGGCGCTGGGAGTGTTCCCGCTCGGCGGCCTCCTTGCGCTGGGCCAGCTCCCGGTCGGCCGCCTCGCGCCGGCCGTTGACCTCCTGCTCCACCCCGGCCCGCCAGGCGCCCAGCTCCTGCTGCGTCTGGGCGCGGGCCTGCTGCACGTACGCCTCGGTCTCGGTGCGCATCCGCTGCACGTACGCCTCGGTGTCGGCACGTTGGCGCTTGCCGGCCTCGGCCGCCTGGGCGGTGACCCGCTCGGCCTCCTGCCGGGCCCGGTCGCGGGTGGCCTTCGCGGCGCCCTCGGCGTCGTCGGTGATCCGCTTGGCCTCCTGCAACGCCTTGGCGTGGGTGGCCCGGCTGGCCTCGGTGGCGTTGTCGGTGAGCCGCTTCGCCTCCTGCTGGGCCTTGGCGTGCACCTCCTTGGCCGCCTCGCGGAGCTGGGTGGCCTCCTGCTGGGCCTTGGCGAGGGCCTCCCGGGCGGCCTCGCGCAGCTTGGTCGCCTCCTGCTGGGCCCGGGTGTGGATCTCCTTCGCGGCGTCCCGGAGCTGGGTCGCCTCCTGCTGGGCCTTCTCCAGGGCCTCCTGGGCGGCCTTGCGCAGCCGGGTCGACTCGTCCTTGGCCGCCGCGCGCAGCTGGGCGGACTCGTCCTTGGCGGCCTTCAGCGTGGCGTCCGCCTCGGCGCGCCGGGCGGCGCCGTGCCGCTCCTCCTCGGCCCGCCGGGCGGCGAGGGCGATCTCGAAGTCCTTGAGCGCCTGGGCGGCCTGTTCCTTGGCCTCCGCGACGATGTGCTCGGCGGCGGCCCGCCGCGCCTCGATCTCCTCGTTGGCGGCGGCGAGGATGTCGTCGGCCTGCTCCTCGGCGAGGACGAGGATCTGCTCCACCCGCGGGCCGAGGTGCCGGAACGAGGCCCGGTCCACCACGCCGACCTGCTTGCGCACCTGGGCGAGGTCGCGTTGCAGCACCTCGACCTGCCCGGCCAGCTTGTGGATCTGGGTGTACGCCTGTTCCCGCTCGGCCGCCAGTGTCGCGATCTCGTGCTCCGCGCGAGCGACGTACCTGTCGACCTGTCGTTTCTCGTACCCCCGCAGGGCGGACTCGAAGCTGGGCTCCGTCGTCACATCCCCGCCGAGAGCGAACAGTTCCTCGCCGTGCGACATGCCCCCATCCTCACACGCATCCGGCTCGGCTGGGGCGATACGGACGCCCCGGATGGGAGCTGATTCACTGCCGTTACCGACGCCCGTGCCGCGGCGCGGGAAAACGCATACGGCGCGGGGTCCCACCGGTTACCCGGTGTCACCCCGCGCCGTGTCCATGCCCCCCGGCCGTGCGGTCGGTCAGCCGGCGGACTCCGCGCTCACCCGCTCGTCCTTGCCGTCCGCCTTGGCCGGCTCCGGCTTGGCCTGCGCCGGCGGCACGCCCGGCACGATGCCGGCGAGGCCCGACAGCATCTGGCCGAGCTGCGAGGTGACGGCGTCCTTCTGCCGGGTGAGGTCCTCGACCTCGCGGCGGGCGGCCTGCGTGGTCAGGTCGGCCTCGGTGCGGGCCTCCGTGAGCAGCCGCTTCGCCTCGGCCTTGGCCTCGTTGAGCGTCTTCTCGGACAGCGCCTTGGCCTTCTCGACGGTGTCGTTGGCGGTGCGCTCGGACTCGACCCGGCGGGCCTCGGCGCGCTGCTCGATCTCCTTGGCCCGCTCCTGGGCGGCCCGGGCGCGCTGCTCGGCCTCGCCGACCAGCTTCTGCGTCTGGGCGACCTGGGCGGCGTGCCGCTCGGACTCCTCGCGCTCGGCCTTCTCGCGCCGCTCGGCGAGCTGCAGCTCCAGGGCCTGGAGGTCCTTGTCGCGCTTGTCGCGGGCGTCGGTGAGGAGCTTGGTCGCCTCGGCGCGCTTCTCCTCGGCCTCCCGCGCGGCCTTCGCCCGCTGCTGGGTGATCTCCCGCTCGGCGGTGGCGCGCAGGGTGGCGACCTCACGCTCGACGGTCGACTTCAGCTCGGCGACCTCGTGCGCGGTGACGGTGCGCAGCTGCTTGGTCTCCCGCTCGGCGTCGGCGCGCAGGGTGTCGGCCTCCCGGCGGGCCTGCACGCGCACCTCGGCGGCCTCGCGCTCGGCGGCGGTGCGGACACTGCCGGCCTCGCGCTCGGCGGTGGCCTTCATCGCGGCGGCCTCGGCGCGGGCCTTGTCGGTGATCTCGCGCGCCTCCAGGCGGGCCGCGGAGAGGATGCCCTCGGACTCGCGCTTGGCCTCGTTGCGGTGGTCGTTGGCCTGCTCCTCGGCCAGCCGCAGGATCTGCTCGACGCGGGTGCCCAGGCCGGAGAGGGTCGGCCGGCTGTTCTCCTCGAGCTGCTTGTTGGTCTCGGCGAGCTTCTGCTCCAGCGCGCTCTGGCGCTGCTCGGCCTGGCGGAGCCGACGCTGGGCGTCGTTCATCCGCTGCTCGGCCTCGGCGCGGGCCTGCTCGGACTGGGTCAGCGCGGCGGTCAGCCGACCGATGAAGTCATCGACCTGCCCGACGTTGTATCCGCGCAGGCCAACGGTGAAATCTGGCTGCGAGTTCGCGTTATCGAAGAACGCAAGAGGGGAGGACTGCTGCTGGGGCATTGGGACATACTCGCAGACCCCCCGGGGTGCTTCGCAAGAGCGGTGCGGGCCTTTCGTGTCCTGTTTACATGGTCAACTGACTGCCGTCGGGCGGGTCCGATCGGTGGGCGATCTTGGCAGCTCCCGGGCCGGTCCGGCGGCCCGGTGGGCGGATGGTCGGGCGCGCCGGAGGCGAGTGGTCGGGCGGCCGGGTGGGCGGTGGCCGGGTGGCCCGGTGGGCGGGTGTTCGGGCGCGCGGGGGCGTGCGGGAAAAGGGCCGCGGGAGCGCCCGGCGGTCCTTTGCCGGCCCGTGCCGGTTTCTTGTCGGCCGGTGCCGGCGATTTTCCCTGTCGGCCGTGCCGGCATCGCGCGAAATGGGGACCGCAGCCGGCGTCGAAAGGCAATGCCCGACCACCGCGATGCCCGACTGGGCCTCCCCGGACGACTCGCCGGCGGCCGGGGGGTCAGCGGCTGCAGGACCGCTTGATCGACTTCATGTCGGCCGGATGGGGGTCTCCCGTCCCGTCGACACCGCCAGGTCACCGACGTGAAGTCGATCAACTCGGCCGCGCACCACTGCGCTCGCGCGGGGGGCTGTGGTGGTGCCGGCGCGGGGTGGGGTGGGGGTGGTTAAGAAGGGGCCCCTGCTCTACAGAATGCGTTAACAGGGGGCCCTTCCTTTCACCTTTCACCGCCGGGCGGGCTCGACCAGCTCGACGAGGACGCCGCCCGCGTCCTTCGGGTGGACGAAGTTGATCCGGGAGTCGGCGGTGCCCCGGCGCGGGGTCTCGAAGAGCAGCCGCAGGCCGCGCTCGCGCAGCGCCGCGCACGCCGCGTCGATGTCGGCCACCGTGTACGCCACCTGCTGCACGCCGGGCCCCGAGCGGTCGAGGAACTTGGCGATGGTCGACTCCGGGGTGAGCGGGGCGAGCAGTTGCACGCAGCCGCCCTCGGCGGTCGGCCCGACCGTCAGCATCGCCTCGCGGACGCCCTGCTCGGTGTTGGTCTCGGTGTGCACGCAGCGCATGCCGAAGGTGCGCTGGTAGAAGTCGATCGCGGCGTCGAGGTCGGCGACGGCGATCCCGACGTGGTCGATGCGGCGCAGGCCGATGTCTGTGACGAAGTCGGCAGCGGGCTCGACGGGGGAGTTCTCAGCCATGGCGTTAGTCTGACCGAACACCCGTCCAACCGAACAATCGTTAAGGTTCACAGCTCGGCACCCCCCTCGGAGGGCAAGCACATGGCTTCGGTGATCGTCAGCGGCGCGCGGACCCCGATGGGTCGCCTGCTCGGCAACCTCAAGGACCTTCCCGCCACCAAGCTCGGCGGCATCGCGATCAAGGCCGCGCTGGAGCGCGCCGGGGTGCCCCCCGAGCAGGTGCAGTACGTCATCATGGGCCAGGTCCTCCAGGCCGGCACCGGGCAGATCCCGGCCCGGCAGGCCGCCGTCGAGGCGGGCATCCCGATGTCCGTGCCGGCGCTGACGATCAACAAGGTCTGCCTCTCCGGCCTGGACGCGATCGCCCTGGCCGACCAGCTCATCCGGGCCGGCGAGTTCGACGTCGTGGTGGCCGGCGGCATGGAGTCGATGACCAACGCCCCGCACCTGCTGCTCGGCCAGCGCGCCGGCTACAAGTACGGCGACGTGACGATCAAGGACCACATGGCCCTCGACGGGCTGACCGACGCCTGGGACTGCTGCTCGATGGGCGAGTCCACCGAGCGGCACGGCGCGCGGCACGGCATCACCCGCGCCGAGCAGGACGCCTTCGCCGCCGCCAGCCACCAGCGGGCCGCCGCCGCGCAGAAGAACGGCCACTTCGCCGACGAGATCACCCCGGTGGTCATCCCGCAGCGCAAGGGCGACCCGGTGGTGATCAGCGAGGACGAGGGCATCCGCCCGGACACCACCGTCGAGTCGCTGGGCCGGCTGCGCCCCGCCTTCACCTCCGACGGCACGATCACCGCCGGCAGCGCCTCGCCGATCTCCGACGGGGCCGCGGCCGTGGTCGTGATGAGCGAGGCGAAGGCCCGGGAGCTGGGGCTGACCTGGCTCGCCGAGATCGGCGCGCACGGCAACGTGGCGGGCCCCGACAACTCGCTGCACTCGCAGCCCTCCAACGCGATCAACCACGCGCTGCGCAAGGGCGGCCTGGGGGTGGAGGACCTCGACCTGGTCGAGATCAACGAGGCGTTCGCCGCGGTCGGCATCCAGTCCATGCGCGACCTGGGCATCGGCGACGACAAGGTCAACGTCAACGGCGGCGCGATCGCGCTGGGCCACCCGATCGGCATGTCCGGGGCCCGGCTGGTGCTCACCCTCGCCATGGAGCTGCGGCGGCGCGGCGGTGGCACCGGCGCGGCGGCGCTCTGCGGCGGCGGGGGCCAGGGCGACGCCCTGATCATCCACGTACCCGACCCCGCCGAGCAGCAGTGAGCGGAGCCGTCGCGCAGGTCCCGGCCGGCGGCGTGCCGTCGGTGCGCCGCAGCCGGGACGTGCCGATGCTCGTGGAGCGGGCCCGCGCCGGCGACCCGCGCGCCGTGGCCCGGCTGATCACCCTGGTCGAATCCGGCGACGAGGTGTTGCCCCGGGTGGCGGCGGCCCTCGCGCCGTACGCCGGGCAGGCCCAGGTGGTCGGGCTGACCGGGTCGCCCGGGGTGGGCAAGTCGACCACCACCAACGAGCTGGTCCGGGCGCTGCGCTCGCGCGGGCACCGGGTCGGGGTGCTGGCCGTCGACCCGTCCAGCCCGTTCACCGGCGGGGCGATCCTCGGCGACCGGGTCCGGATGCAGGACCACGCCACCGACCCGGGCGTCTACATCCGGTCGATGTCCAGCCGGGGCCACCTCGGCGGGCTGTCGGCGGCGACCCCGCAGGCGGTGCGGGTGCTGGAGGGCGCCGGCTGCGACGTGGTGCTGGTGGAGACCGTCGGCGTCGGGCAGGCCGAGGTCGAGGTCGCCTCGCTGGCCGACACGACGCTGGTGCTGCTCGCCCCGGGCATGGGCGACGCGATCCAGGCGGTGAAGGCCGGCATCCTGGAGATCGCCGACGTCTTCGTGGTCAACAAGGCCGACCGCGACGGCGCAGACGCCACCGTCCGCGACATCCAGGGCATGATCGCCCTCGGCGAGCGGGGGCCCGGCGAGTGGCGGCCGCAGGTGGTGCGGTCGGTCGCCGCGCGGGGCGAGGGGATCGACGACGTCGCCGCCGCGATCGACAAGCACCGCGGCTGGCTGGTCGAGCACGACGAGCTGCGCCGCCGCCGCGAGAAGCGGGCCGCCGCCGAGATCGAGGCGATCACGCTGGGCGTGCTGCGGGCGCGGATCGGTTCGCTGCACGACGGTACGGAGCTGCCGGCGCTCGCCGCGAAGGTGGCCGAGGGGGCGCTCGACCCGTACGCCGCCGCCGACGAGTTGCTGGCCCAGATCGGCTCCTGACGCGTCCACTGCGGACCCCCGGCAACGAGTACGCTCGCACCGCCCCACGGTCGGCGTGGGGCGGTGCGCGCGTGTTGGGGGAGAGGTCATGGCTGACGAGGCGACGCAGGAGCTGTCGGTGACGCCGGACGCGGTGGCGGGCGGGACCACCCACGTCTCCGACGAGGTGGTGGAGAAGATCGCGGTGGCCGCCGCGCGGTCCGTCCCCGGGGTGGCCGACCTCGGTGGCGACGTGGCCCGGTTCTTCAACGCCGTCTTCGACCGAGTCGGGCTGGACCAGGTCGGCGATGCCCGGCGCGGCTGCTCGGCGCACGTCACGAACGGCGCGGCCGTGGTCAACCTGGTCGTCGTGCTCGACGCCGGCCGGCCGGTGCCGGAGGTGACCGACGGGGTGCGGGCGGCGGTGACCCGGGCCGTCGAGGCGTACGGGCTGCGGGTCGACGAGATCAACATCCGGGTGGACGACGTGGCGCTCGGCGACCCCGCCGCCGCGCCGGCCTGACCGGGTTACCTGCCGGTACACGACTCCTTAGCGATCGTTCAGGCCGGGGGCTACACTCGGTCCTCTGACGAGGACTCGAGGAGGAGCCCTGCGCATGGACGCCGACGAGATCGCCGCCGGACGGGCGCGCTGGCAGGCCCGCTACGACGCCGCGCGGAAGCGGGACGCCGACTTCACCACGCTCTCCGGGATGCCCGTCGACCCGGTCTACGGGCCGCCCGAGGGCGTCGCCCACCCCGGCTTCGAGCGGATCGGCTGGCCGGGGGAGTTCCCGTACACCCGGGGGTTGTATCCCACCGGCTACCGGGGGCGGACCTGGACGATCCGGCAGTTCGCCGGCTTCGGCAACGCCCGGCAGACCAACGAGCGCTACAAGATGATCCTCGGCGCGGGCGGCGGCGGCCTCTCCGTCGCGTTCGACATGCCGACGCTGATGGGCCGCGACTCCGACGACCCGCAGGCCCTCGGCGAGGTGGGGCACTGCGGGGTGGCGGTCGACTCCGCCGCCGACATGGAGACGCTCTTCGACGGCATCGACCTCGCCGGCGTCACCACCTCGATGACCATCTCCGGGCCGGCGGTGCCGGTGTTCTGCATGTACCTGGTCGCCGCCGAGCGGCAGGGCGCCGACGTGTCCACCCTGGACGGCACCCTCCAGACGGACATCTTCAAGGAGTACATCGCGCAGAAGGAGTGGCTCTTCGACCCCGAGCCGCACCTGCGCCTCATCGGCGACCTGATGGAATACTGCGCGCGCGAGATCCCCCGGTACAAGCCGCTCTCCGTCTCCGGCTACCACATCCGGGAGGCCGGCGCGACCGCCGCGCAGGAGCTGGCGTACACCCTCGCCGACGGCTTCGGCTACGTCGAGCTGGGGCTGTCGCGCGGGCTGGACGTGAACGTCTTCGCCCCCGGGCTCAGCTTCTTCTTCGACTCGCACGTGGACTTCTTCGAGGAGATCGCGAAGTTCCGGGCCGCCCGCCGGATCTGGGCCCGCTGGCTGCGCGACGTCTACGGCGCGACCAGCGAGAAGGCGCAGTGGCTGCGGTTCCACACCCAGACCGCCGGGGTGTCGCTGACCGCCCAGCAGCCGGTCAACAACGTCGTACGCACCGCCGTCGAGGCGCTCGCCGCCGTGCTCGGCGGGACGAACTCGCTGCACACCAACGCCCTCGACGAGACCCTCGCGCTGCCCACCGACGAGTCCGCCGAGATCGCCCTGCGCACGCAGCAGGTGCTGATGGAGGAGACCGGCGTGGTCAACGTGGCGGATCCGCTCGGCGGCTCCTGGTACGTCGAGGCGCTGACCGACAAGATCGAGGCCGAGGCGGAGGAGATCTTCGCCCGCATCCGGCAGCTTGGCGGGGACGGGCCGCACCGGATCGGTCCGATGACCTCCGGCATCCTGCGCGGCATCGAGGACGGCTGGTTCACCGGGCACATCGCCGAGTCCGCCTTCGTCTACCAGCAGGCCCTCGAAAAGGGCGACAAGCGCATCGTCGGCGTCAACTGCCACACCGGCACCATCGCCAAGGACCTGGAGATCCTGCGCATCTCGCACGAGGTCGAGGTGGAGCAGCGCCGGGTGCTCGCCGAGCGCAAGGCGGCCCGCGACGACACGGCGGTACGCGCGGCGGTGACCCGGATGGTCGAGGTCGGCCGCACCGGCGACAACATGATCCCGGCCATGCTCGACGCCGTCCGCGCCGAGGCGACCCTCGGCGAGATCTGCGACGCGCTGCGCGCCGAGTGGGGCACCTACCGCGAGCCGGCCCGCTTCTGACAGGTGCAAGGAAGGGTCCCTTCCTATCCGAAAAGCGATAGGAAGGGACCCTTCCTTGCAGGCCGGGGCGGGGGTGAGAGTCGCAACTGTCGCCGTCGCGGTTGATCTGAGTTCGGCGGGACACGTGCGAGACTAGATAACCATGAGCGACCCACGGATCACCTCGTCGATCTTCACCCGCGGCGCGGTCGACCTCAGCGGACTGCGCAACACCGCACCGCCCGCCACCCGCCCCAGCACACCGGCCCAGGCCGGTCCGTCCTCCGGGCTGCCGGCCGCCGCCGGCGGCGGCTCCGTGATCGACGTGACAGAGGCCAACCTCCAGGCCGAGGTGCTCGAACGGTCCACCACGATGCCCGTCGTCGTCTTCTTCGGCGCGGCCGGCTACCCGGAGAGCGACCAGTTCGCCCCGCTGCTGGAGCGGCTGGCCGCCGAGGGCGGCGGCGCGTGGGCGCTGGCCCGCATCGACGTCCAGGAAAACCCGCGGATCGCTCAGATGTTCCAGGTGCAGGGGGTCCCGACGGTCTACGCGGTGGTCGGCGGCCGGCCCGTCGACGCGTTCTCGGGTGCGGTCCCCGAGGCCCAGCTGCGGCAGTGGATCGGCGCGGTGCTCAAGGCCGGCGGCGTCGACGTCGCCGCACCGGGCGACCCCCGCCTCGACGAGGCCGACGACGCCCTGATGAGCGGCGACCTGGACGCGGCCGAGGAGGCGTACCGGAAGATCCTCGCCGAGTCGCCGGCGGACGCCGCGGCCGAGGCCGGCCTGGCCCAGGTCGGGCTGGCCCGCCGGGTCGCCGGCGCCGACCCGCGCGCGGCGCTCGCCGCCGCCGAGGCCAACCCCGGCGACGTGCCCGCCCACTTGCTCGCCGCCGACATCGAGGTGCTCAGCGGCATGGCCGAGCAGGCGTACGCCCGCCTGGTCGACCTGGTGCGCCGCACCTCCGGCGACGACCGGGACAAGGCGCGCCAGCACCTGATCGCCCTGTTCACCGTCGCCGGCCCGGACGACCCCGCCGTCGCCTCCGCCCGCCGGGCCCTGGCCAGCGCCCTGTTCTGAGTTCCGCCGTACGCCAGCGCGGGCCGGCGTTCGCCGGCCCGCCCGACCCACGAGGACGGGAGCCCATGATGCGCCGGATCGCCGTCCTCGACGCGCCGTCCAACCTCGGGCTGCGCCCGCCCACCCCCACCGCCGTCCCCGGCTGCGCCAAGGCACCGGGAGCGCTGCGCGACCAGGGCCTGCTCGCCCGGCTGCGCGCGCGCGACGCCGGCTGCCTCACCCCGCCCCGGTACGACCCGGGCGACTGGCGCCCCGGCGACGGCGTCTGCCACGCCCCGGAGATCGCCGCGTACTCGGCGGCGCTGGCCGACCGGATCGGGGCGATCATCGACCGGGGGGAGTTCCCGCTCGTCCTCGGCGGGGACTGCTCGATCCTGCTCGGCTCGGCGCTGGCCATGCACCGCCTCGGCGAGGCGGTCGGCGGGCGGATCGGGCTCGTCTTCGTCGACGGCCACTCCGACTTCCGGCACCCCGGCAACGCCTCGTACGTCGGCGCGGCGGCCGGGGAGGACCTGGCGCTGGTCACCGGGCGGGGGCAGGCCGACCTGGCCGCGATCGAGGGGCGGCGACCCTACTTCCGCGACATCGACGTGGTGGTCCTCGGCATCCGCGCCCAGGACGAGTACCGCCTCGACCTCCAGGCCGCCGGCATCACCACCCGGCCGGTGCCGGCGCTGCGCGCCGAGGGCGCGGCCCGCACCGCCCAGTGGGCCCACGAGGAGCTGGCCGACTGCGCCGGCTACTGGGTGCACGTCGACGTCGACGTGCTCGACCCGGCGGTGATGCCGGCGGTCGACGCACCGGACGCGGGCGGGATCGCCTTCGCCGAGCTGGAGATCCTGCTCGCCGGCCTGGTCGACACCCCGCACTGCCTCGGGGTGGAGCTGACCGTCTTCGACCCCGACTACGACGTCGACGGCGCGTACGCCGCCGAGATCGTCAACACGGTGGTGGCCGGGCTCGCCCCGGTGACCGCCCCGAGCGCGGTGCCGCCCCGCCTGCTGCCGGCGGCCCCGGAGACCCGTCTGGTCCCGGCGGCCCCGGAACCCCGCCTGCCTCCCGGGTCCCGCCCGTTCCCGGCCCCGGAGCGGCTGGCGCCCGCCGGCCCGGACGGCCCGGCCGCCGACCCGCTGGCCGCTGCCGTCGACCCGCTGGCCGCCGACCTGTCGGCCGCAGCCGGTGCGCCGCCGGCCGCAGCCGGTGCGCCGACCGACCCGCCGGCCGGGCCGGACAGGACCGGGGGCGGGCCGGTGGGACCGGCTGGGCGGGTCGACGATGCCGGCCTCGTCGCGGGCTATCCACCCGGCCCGACGGGGACCGCCCCGCTGCTGGAGCCCGTCGGGCCGCCGGCCTCGGCCGGGCCGGGCCTGCTGCGCCGGGTCACCGGGGCGGCCCCGGGCGACGCCCCGCCGCCCTCCGAGGACGGTGCCCCGCCCCGGCCGGCGGCCGGCATCGCCTGACCGAGGGCCGCTGCTCCCCACCGCCCGCCGGTGCCGCCGCCGGTCTCGTCGTGGGCCGTCGCGGGGCTCGGGCGGGGGCGCGTGGGGCTCGGGCGTGCTGCCATGTCGGCGACATGGGGGCATCCCGCCGCCCCGGATACCGCTATGTCGCCGACATGGCGGCCCGGCCCGGTGCGCGGCCCGCGCGGCGCGGCCCAGGCCGGGGCGTCAGGAGGCGGCCAGGGCGCGCAGGAAGCGCTCGGCGATCGGGACCGCGCTCGACCCGCTCGACCCGCCCCGCTCCACGAACACCGCGAACGCGACGTCGCCCTGCCAGCCGACGAACCAGGCGTGGGTGTGCGCCGGGTCGTCGTCGTATTCGGCGGTGCCGGTCTTGCCGTGCACGGGGCCGCCGGGAGCGTCCTTGAGGGCGGTGGCGGTGCCGGCGGTGACCACCTCGCGCATCATCGTGCGCAGCGGCTCGACCGACTCCGGCTTGAGCTGCGGCCCGGCGGGCGCGGCCTTGGCCGGGGCCGGGTCGACGACCAGCTTCGGCTGCTCCCAGCGGCCCCGGGCGACGGCGGCGGTGGCGGCGGCCATGGCCAGCGGGCTGACCAGGGTGGTGCCCTGCCCGAACGCGGCGGCGGCCTGCTCGGCCGGTGAGCCGCCGGCGGAGACCTTGCCGGTGAACGCGTCCAGGCCGAGGTCCCACTCGGTCTCCAGGCCCAGTGCCCGGCCGGTCGCGGCGAGGCCGTCGGGCCCGAGCTTCGGGGCGAGCGCGGCGAACGCCGTGTTGCAGGACTTCGCGAAGTCGGTGCGGAACGGCACCGTGCCGAGGGCGAAGTTGTCGGAGTTCTTGAACGAGCGACCGTCCACCGTGAACGTCTTCGGGCAGGCGGCCGGGCCGTCCAGGGTGACCGCCCCCCGGTCGAGCAGGCCGAGGGCGCTGACCATCTTGAACGTCGAGCCGGGCGGCACCTGGGCGGTGAACGCGAGGTTCTCGCCGGCGGCCCCGGGGCCGTTCGCCGCGGCCAGCACCGCACCGTCGCCGACCCGCACCGCCACCAGCGCGGCCCGGCGCTTCTCGCCGCGCAGGGCCGCGTCGGCGGCGTTCTGGGTGGCCACGTCGAGGGTGGTCCGCACCGGCTGGCCGGGCTTCGGCTCCTGCCGGAACAGCTCCGTGCCGGTCGGCGCGACGGTGCCGTCCGGCCCGGCCCGCTCGCTGATCACGGTGAGCCCCGGGGCGCCGCGCAGCCGCTCGTCGTGCCGACCCTGGAGGCCGCCGTGGCCGACGAGGTCGCCCTGCCGGTAGCGGTCGGGGTGGGCGGCCAGGTCGTCGGCCTGGGCCTGGTCGACCGAGCCGAGCAGCGCGCGGGCGAACTCGCGGGTCGGGGCCAGGTCGAGCTTCTCGGCCCGGAACTTGGTGCCGGGCAGGTCGTAGATGCGGGACCGGATCTGCCGGTACGCCTCTTCGCGCAGCGTCACCACCTCGACGAACGCGCCCGGGTCGGCGTCGGCGAGCCGCTTGGGCAGGTCGGCGAGGTCGACCGGCGGGGTGATGGCCGGCCGGACCGCCCGGAACGCGGCGTCGAGCTGCCGCGACACCGACTTCACGTCGGTCACCTCGCTCGGTTGCAGCCCGACGCGGACCACGGGCCGGGGCGTGACGATCGGCTCGCCCGCGCCGTCGAGCACCCCGGCCCGGGGCGCGGCGTCGCGGCGCACCGCGATCCGGTCGCCGTCGGTGAGCTGCTCGTGCACTATCTGGGGCTCCCAGATGACCCGCCACTGCCCGTCGCCGCCGGTGGTGAGCCGCACCTGCCGGTCGTATTCCCAGGGGGTGCCCCCGGGCAGGGACCAGGCCACCCGGATCCCGGCGGTGGCGGTGTTGGCGTCGACCTTCGGGTCGCCGGTGCGCCGCAGGGCCGGCGGGGTGTCGGCCAGCTCGCCGGAGAGCTCGCGGAGCTGGCGCGTCACGTCGGCGGCGGGGACCTTCAGCCCGGCCGGGGTCACGAAGCCGACGGCCTGGAGGTCGCCCTTGCCCCAACCGGACAGGAAGGCGTCGACGGTCGGTCCGGGGCCGTCGTCGGACGAGCAGCCGACCAACGCGCCGGCGGCCAGCACGGTGGCCGCGACCGCGGCGAGCGACCGCCGGGCGCGGCTGCGGGTGCCGGCGCTGCCGCGGCGGATCGGGCGCGTCAGGTGCATGCGGGCGGTCCCTCCTGATCTCCGACTGCCCGTCACGGTAGTACGACCGCTCCCCGCGCACCGCCCCGCCGGGCGCGCCACGTGCGGGAAGACCTGTTCCGGGCAGGTGCATGAACATCCCGCGCGGGGTAATCCCCAGCCGGCCTACCAGGGATCTGCAACGGGTGAAAGGACGGAGTCCCGAACCGTACGTTCCGGCCAAGGTCGACCGAAGCACTCATCGGTAGGGCCTACCAAGGTCAACCGAAGCGCGCTCTTCGGGAGGGCCTAGGCTGGGCGGCAGAGTGACCCACAACGCGGTGGGTCGAGGGGAGTGGCACCGATGGACCGGCGTCCGGCGATCAAACCGGGACCCGACCTCCGGCAGGATGACACCGGCCGGGACGACAGTTTCGATTCGGCAACCGACGGGGACGGCTTCGGCCGACTCGACACAGGCGCGACCGGGATGACCGGTTCGAGCATCGACACCCTCTACGACCTCGGGCTGCCCGCGGAGGCGCTGGCCGACGACGTCGAGGATGCCGAGCTCGACGAGCCGGTCCCGAACGCCGAACGCCTGGTCGCCCAGGCCGTCGCGCTGGCCGGGGACGACCACGACGCGGCGACACTGGTCAGCCGCTTCTGGCGGTTCGCCCCGGACGAGGAGCTGATCGGGTTCACCGCCGAGGAGATGCTCGACGCGGCCCGCGCCCACCGGGACCTCGCCCACCAGCGGGTGCCGGGCGAGCTGAAGCTGCGCATCCACGAGCCGGACGCCGACCAGCACCACACGGTGATCGAGATCGTCACCGACGACATGCCGTTCCTGGTCGACTCGGTGACCGCGCTGCTCAACGCCCACCACCTCGACGTGCACCTGCTGGTGCACCCGCTGGTCGTGGTGCGCCGCGAGCCGCTGGGCCGCCTCGTCGAGGTCGCCGCCGACGTGGAGCCCGACGACTCCATCGACGGGGACCTCGTCGAGAGCTGGATGCGGATCGAGGTCGACCCGGTCCGCGACGCCGCCGAGCGGGAGAAGCTGCGCCGCGAGTTGCAGCGGGTGCTCACCGACGTGCGGGAGGCCGTGGAGGACTGGCCGCGGATGCGCCAGCGCGCCCTGGCCCTGGCCGACGAGCTGGCCACCGCGCGCACCTCGGACAGCCGCCCGCCGGTGCCGGAGAAGGACATCACCGACTCGGTGGAGCTGCTGCGCTGGCTCGCCCACGACCACTTCACCTTCCTCGGCTACCGGGAGTACCGGCTGGTCGACGCCCCCGACGGCGAGGGGCCGGCGCTGGAGGCGGTGCTCGGCACGGGCCTGGGCATCCTGCGGTCGGACTCCCCGGAGGCGCGGGCGCTGTCGTCGATGACGCCCGAGGCGCACGAGAAGGTGACCGAGAAGCGCCTGCTGATCATCACGAAGGCGAACTCCCGGGCCACCGTGCACCGGTCGGCGTACCTCGACTACATCGGCTTCAAGGTCTTCGACGACGCCGGTCAGGTGGTCGGCGAGCGGCGGTTCCTCGGCCTGTTCTCCACGGCGGCGTACCGCACGAGCGTGCGGGAGCTGCCGGTGGTGCGCCGGAAGGTGGCCGAGGTGCTGGACCGCTCCGGCCTGAGCCAGCGCAGCCATTCCGGCAAGGACCTGCTCCAGATCCTGGAGACCTACCCGCGCGACGAGCTGTTCCAGATCAAGACCGAGGACCTCTACCACGCGGTGATCGGCGTGCTGCGGATGGCGGGCCGCCGCCAGCTGCGGGTGTTCCTGCGCCGCGACGCGTACGGGCGGTTCATCTCCTGCCTGATCTACCTGCCCCGGGACCGGTTCACTACGCAGAACCGGCTGCGCATGCAGGACATCCTGCTGCGGGAGCTGAACGGCGTCGGGGTGGACTACACCACCCGAGTCACCGAGTCGATGCTGGCCCGGGTGCACTTCATCGTGCGGACGGACCCGACCCGCCCGCCGGGTGACATCGACGCGGACCTGCTCGCCGAGGAGCTGGCCGACGCGACCCGGCTGTGGGACGACGACTACCGCCTGGTGCTGGAGCGCAAACTCGGCGACGAGCAGGCCAAGCACCTGTTCAGCCGGTACGCCGACGCGTTCCCGGAGGGCTACAAGGACGGGCACACGCCGTACGAGGCGATGAAGGACCTGGCGAAGCTGGAGCTGCTGGAGGAGCCCGGCCAGCTGGAGATGCACCTGTTCCGCAAGCAGCTCGCGCCGCGCGCGGGCGTCGCCCGGGACGCCGACGTCGACGAGACGATGGACGTGCGGTTCAAGGTCTACCGCTACGGCGAGCCGATGATGCTCTCGGCGGTGCTGCCGGTGCTGCACTCGCTCGGCGTGAAGGTGGTCGACGAGCACCCGTACGAGGTGGAGCGGGTCGACGGGCGGATCTGGCTGTACGACTTCGGGCTGCGGCTGCCCGAGGGTCACCAGGAGCTGGCCGAGGTGCGCCCGCACGTGGAGAACGCCTTCGCGGCGGCGTGGCGGGGCGAGGCCGAGGTGGACGGCTTCAACGAGCTGGTGCTGCGCGGCGGGCTCACCTGGCGGCAGGTGGTGGTGCTGCGGGCGTACGCGAAGTACCTGCGGCAGACCGGGACGGTCTTCTCGCAGGACTACATGGAGCAGACGTTCATCGCGTACCCGAGGATCGCCGCGCTGCTGGTGGAGCTGTTCGAGGTGCGGTTCGCCCCCGGCGAGGCGAGCGTCGAGCAGCGCCGCGAGCGCGGCGGCGAGCTGGTGGCGGCGGTCAAGGCGGCGCTGGACGACGTGGCCAGCCTCGACCAGGACCGCATCCTGCGCTCCTACCTCACCCTGATCCAGGCCACCCTGCGCACCAGCTTCTACGCCAAGCCGGTCGGCGGCCGGCCGAAGCCGTACGTGGCGTTCAAGCTGGACCCGCAGGCCATCCCGGACCTGCCGGCCCCGCGCCCCCGGTTCGAGATCTTCGTCTACTCGCCCCGGTTCGAGGGCGTGCACCTGCGCTACGGGCCGGTGGCCCGGGGCGGGCTGCGCTGGTCCGACCGGCGGGAGGACTTCCGCACGGAGGTGCTCGGCCTGGTCAAGGCGCAGATGGTGAAGAACGCTGTGATCGTGCCGGTGGGCGCGAAGGGCGGCTTCGTGCTCAAGCAGAAGCCGGGGGACCGGGACGAGGCGGTCGCCTGCTACCAGGAGTTCGTCGGCGCGATGCTCGACGTCACCGACAACATCGTCGCCGGTGAGATCGTGCCGCCAGAGGACGTGGTCCGGCACGACGCGGACGACCCGTACCTGGTGGTGGCGGCGGACAAGGGCACCGCCACGTTCTCCGACATCGCCAACGAGATCTCGGCGGGGCACCAGTTCTGGCTGGGCGACGCGTTCGCCTCGGGCGGCTCCGCCGGGTACGACCACAAGAAGATGGGCATCACCGCCCGGGGCGCCTGGGAGTCGGTGAAGCGGCACTTCCGGGAGCTGGGGCACGACACCCAGACCCGGGACTTCACGGTGGTCGGCGTCGGCGACATGTCGGGCGACGTGTTCGGCAACGGGATGCTGCTCAGCGAGCACATCCGGCTGGTGGCCGCGTTCGACCACCGGCACATCTTCCTCGACCCGGACCCGGACGCCGCCACCTCGTACGCCGAGCGGAAGCGGCTGTTCGACCTGCCCCGGTCGTCGTGGGAGGACTACGACGAGAAGCTGATCTCCGCCGGCGGCGGGGTGTACCCGCGCGCCGCGAAGTCGGTGCCGGTGTCGCCGCAGGTCCGCGCGGTGCTCGGGCTGGACGACGACGTCGACCAGCTCTCGCCGCAGGAGCTGATGAAGGCGATCCTGACGGCCCCGGTGGACCTGTTCTGGAACGGCGGCATCGGCACCTACGTCAAGGGGTCGGCGGAGACCAACGCGCAGGTGGGCGACAAGTCCAACGACGCGATCCGGGTCGACGGCCGCAGCCTGCGCTGCCGGGTGGTCGGTGAGGGCGGCAACCTGGGCTGCACCCAGCTCGGCCGGATCGAGTACGCCCTCGCGGGCGGGCGGATCTACACCGACTTCATCGACAACGCGGCCGGGGTGGACTGCTCCGACCACGAGGTGAACATCAAGATCCTGCTCAACACGGCGGTCGCCGACGGGGAACTGACCGTGCCGGAGCGCGACGAGCTGCTGTCCGGGATGACCGACGAGGTCGCCGAGCTGGTGCTGCGCGACAACTACGACCAGGCCCGCGCGATCAACAACTCGCAGGCGCAGGCCGCCTCGCTGCTCCCGGTGCACCGGCGGATGATCAACGAGCTGGAGCGCTCGGGCGCGCTGAACCGGGCGCTGGAGGCGCTGCCGCCGGACGAGGAGCTGGCGGCCCGCACCGAGACCGGGCTGACCGCGCCGGAGTTCGCGGTGCTGCTCGCGTACACGAAGATCGTGCTGGAGCGGGAGATCCTGGCCGAGGGTCTCGCGGACGAGGAGTGGACGACCGACGTCCTGGTCAACTACTTCCCGACGCCCATGCGCGAGCGGTTCGCCGACCGGATGGGTCAGCACCGGCTGCGCCGCGACATCGTCACCACCGTGCTGGTGAACGAGGCGATCAACCGGGGCGGCATCACGTTCGTCTTCCGGGTGGTCGAGGAGACGGCGGCGTCGGCGGCGGACGTGATCCGGGCGTACGTGGTGGTCCGCGAGGTGTTCGGGCTGCGCGAGCTGTGGGACGCCGTCGAGGCGCTGGACAACAAGGTCGACCCGGAGTTGCAGACGGCGGTCTACCTGGACACCCGGCGGCTGCTCGACCGGGCGGTGCGCTGGCTGGTGACCAACCGGCGCTCGCCGCTGGACGTGCCGGCGGAGATCGCCCGGCTGCGCGACGGGGTGGCCCGGCTGCTGCCCGGCCTGGAGAACCTCTTCTACGGCAGCGAGCGGGAGGCCATCGCCGCCCACATCGACGCGATGACCTCGCGGGGGCTGCCGCGCGGGCTGGCCGAGCAGGCGACAAGGCTGATGTACAGCTTCGGCCTGCTGGACGTGGTGGAGACGACGGCGACGAGCGGGCGGGACGTCGGCGAGGTGGCCTCGGTCTACTTCGTGCTCTCCGACCGGTTCCGGGTCGACTCGCTGCTGTCGAAGATCTCCCTACTGCCCCGGGCGGACCGCTGGCAGACCCTGGCCCGGATGGCGCTGCGCTACGACCTGTACGCCGCGCTGGCCGCGCTCACCGCGGAGGTGCTCGGCTCCACGCCGGACTCGCTGCCGCCGCTGGAGCGGGTGGAGCAGTGGGAGCAGGCCAACGCGACGTCGATCCACCGGGCCCGGCGGGCGATGGGGGAGTTCGACGAGTCGCGGGCGGACCTCGCCGCGCTGTCGGTGCTGCTGCGCCAGATCCGCACGCTGGTGCGCACCTCGGCGGCCTGACGCCGGACGCGGTGCGGGGCGCGGCCGGTCGGATGCCCGACCGGCCGCGCCCCGCCTGCCCGCTCCGGCCGGTCAGCCGGTCATCGTGGCGAACACGATGACGTTGTCCACGTAGCTGCCCGCCGCCTGGTCGAACTGGCCGCCGCAGGTGACGACCCGCAGGCCGGCCCGGTCGTTCGGTCCGTAGACCAGCTCGGTGGGGAAAGCGGCCTTCGGGTACGCCCGCACCTCGTCGACGGTGAAGGTGACGCGGCTGCCGTCGTCCCGGGCCACCTCGACGGTGTCGCCGGGCTGGAGCGCGCCGAGGGAGTAGAACACGGCGGGGCCGCCGACCTTCGCCGAGTCGACGTGGCCCACGACGACGGCGTTGCCGATCTCGCCGGGGCTCGCGCCCGGGGAGTACCACCCGGCGCTCAACGCCTGCTCCAGCGGGGGGACCTGGACGGTGCCGTCCGGGTTGGTGCCGAGCGTCATGATCGGGGCGTCGACGCCGATGCGGGGGATCCTGATGGTGGTCGGGGTGGCCCGGGCCAGGCCGGTCGCCGACCGCTCCCCGTCCGCCGCCCCCGGGCCGGCGTCGAGGGGCCCCTGACCGGCGACGTTCCCGCCGTCGTCCGTGGTCCCGCCGACGCGGTCGGGACCGGCCTGGGTGACCGGCTGGGGCGGGCGGGGGGTGGGCGCGGCGCGCATGGAGGCGCCGACCATCCCGGCGCCCACCATGGCGAGCAGGACGACGACGGCCGCGCCGGCGGCGCGCCACGGTGTCCCGTGACGGCCGCCGGCCGGTGTCGCCGTCACGTCAGGCGAGGGACCCATTGGCCCGACGCCGCCGCATCAGCACGAGGCCGCCGAGCGCCGCGGCGCCCAGCATGCTCGCCCCGGTGGTGGCGAGCCCACGGTCGGTGCCGCCGGCCGCGCCGCCGTCACCGCCCTCGACGTGGCCGCGCGGGAGCACGACCAGCTCGCCCTCGCCGCAGGAGCCCTTCAGCTCGTAGCGGCCCGGAGCGGCGTCCTCGGCGACCTCCGCCTCGCCGTAGTAGACGAAGTCCTTCTTGTGCTCCCAGGACTTCTCCTCGCCGTAGCCGGAGTCCTCGCCGTAGCCCTTGTCTCCGCCGTAGCTGGAGTCCTCGCCGTAGCTCTTGTCCTCGCCGTAGCTGGAGTCCTCGCCGTAGCTCTTGTCCTCGCCGTGGCTGGAGTCCTTGCCGTAGCTCTTGTCCTCGCCGTGGCTGGAGTCCTTGCCGTAGTTCTTGTCCTCGCCGTGGCCGGAGTCCTCGCTCGACCAGTCCTTCTCGGCCTTCTTCTCGGACTTGTCCCCGTAGCCCTTCTCGGCCTCCTGGTCGTGCTCGTAGCCGCTCCACTCGCCGGAGTCGTCGGCGGCGCCGCCGCCCTTGCCGCCCTTGGTCTTTTCGTCCTCCTTGGCCTTGGACTTCTCGTCCTCCTTGGCCTTCTCGTCTTCCTTGGCCCCGCCGTGCTCCTCGCCGGCCTTCTCGTCGCCGGCCTTCTCCTCGGCCCAGGCGCCCTCTTCCTCGCCCTGGTACCCGCGGTCCTCGTCCGCCGGGTGCAGCTTGACCTTGCCGGTCACCTCGGACCAGACGGCGGCGTGCTCCTGGGCCTCCGGGCAGATCTCCAGGATCTTGACCTTCTCGCCGGGCTTGACGACGTGCGGCTTGGCGTAGACCTTGCCGTCGCGGGTCTCGCCGTCGTAGTGGCCGTCCGCGAACGCGATCCCCGGCGTGAACACCAGCAGGGACGCGCCGCCGAGCGCGGCTCCCGCAACGACCTTCCCGAGCATCTTGTTTGCCATGACCTGCGTCACTCCATCCCTCTTCGTCCTGAGCCCGACGTCAGCCGAGCTACCCACGACGTTAGCCCCGTTCGCGAGCTATCAGGGGAAAGATTCGTGTTTTACAGTTTGCCGGGCGATGAGGTGAAGAAGGCTTTAGAGGTATTGATGCCATGTGTCGGATTGTTCGGGGTGGTCGACGGGGTTGCGACCCGCCGGGCGTTCCCGCACTCTTTCGAGTGGGGCGGGGTGCCCGCGTGCGGCGTCCCGGTCGACACCTTCGGTGCTCAGCCGCCCCGACCGGGGCGCTCGTCCCCGGTGGGCGGGGTCGCCCGACATCGAACCATTGCCATGGAAGCGCTCCCATGCAAGAATTCCCTCACGCGGTACGGGGAGCCACACCGCGCAAGGCAGATGTCGAGGGCACCGGTTCCACCGGACGACGTCCGCCGCCCGGCCGGCCATGCAAGCGCCGGCCGCGCACCACCACCAAACTGCCCGTCCGGGTCGGGCACCCCCGAAATCCCCCGTGGCGCCGTCGACGTCCGTTCGATGTCGCGCGCCGTTCCGCCGGGCCGCGAGTCCGGTCTCGCCCAAGGAGATCAGTGGCATGAGTATGAGGAAGAGACTGTCCGGCCGCCGCCGGGCGCTCGCACTGACCGGTGCGGGCGCGCTGGTCGCCGGCGGTCTGGTGACCATCCCGGTCACCGCGGCCCAGGCCGCGACCCAGTGCAGCGTCGACTACACCACCAACGACTGGGCCGGCGGCTTCACCGGCAGCGTCACCATCAAGAACATCGGCGACGCCGTCTCGTCCTGGAACCTCGGCTTCACCTTCCCGAACAGCAGCCAGAAGGTCGTGCAGGGCTGGTCGGCGAAGTGGAGCCAGAGCGGGCAGAACGTCACCGCCGCGAACGAGGCCTACAACGGCTCGATCTCCAGCGGTGGCAGCGTGACCCTCGGCTTCAACGGCTCGTGGAGCGGCAGCAACCCGAAGCCCACCTCGTTCACCCTGAACGGCGTGGTCTGCAACGGCGGCACCACCAACCCCACGACGCCGCCGCCCACCACCCCTCCGCCGACGACGCCGCCGCCGACCACCCCTCCGCCGACGACGCCCCCGCCGACCACCCCTCCGCCGACGACTCCGCCGGGGCAGAAGGTGGACAACCCGTACCTGAACGCCAAGGGGTACGTGAACCCGGAGTGGAAGGCCAAGGCCGAGTCCGTCGCGGGCGGCAACCGGGTGTCCAACACCCCCACCGCCGTGTGGATCGACCGGATCGCCGCCATCAACGGCACCCCGGACAGCAGCTCCAACGGGGCCATGGGCGTGCGTGACCACCTGGACGCCGCGCTCGCCCAGGGCGCGAACTACATCCAGTTCGTCATCTACAACCTGCCCGGCCGCGACTGCTCCGCCCTCGCCTCCAACGGCGAGCTGAAGCCGGACGAGCTGCCCCGCTACAAGTCGGAGTACATCGACCCGATCGCCGCGATCCAGGGCGACTCGAAGTACGCCAGCCTGCGGATCATCAACATCGTCGAGATCGACTCGCTGCCGAACCTGATCACCAACACCTCGGACAAGCCGGGCGGCACCGCGACGTGCGACACGATGAAGGCCAACGGCGGGTACGTCAACGGCGTGGGCTACGCCCTGGCGAAGCTGGGCGCGATCGGCAACGTCTACAACTACATCGACGCCGGCCACCACGGCTGGCTGGGCTGGGACAGCAACTTCAGCCCGAGCGCCGCGATCCTGCGTGAGGCCGCCGGCGCGTCCGGCAGCACCCCGGCCAACGTGCACGGCTTCATCGTCAACACCGCGAACTACTCGGCCCTCAAGGAGCCGTACTTCAAGGTGACCGACACCGTGAACGGCCAGACCGTACGCCAGTCCAAGTGGGTCGACTGGAACTACTACGTCGACGAGCTCTCCTTCGCCCAGGCGTTCCGCAACGAGCTGGTCTCCAAGGGCTTCAGCAGCAACATCGGCATGCTGATCGACACCTCCCGCAACGGCTGGGGCGGCTCCGCCCGGCCCACCGGCGCGGGCCCGATGACCAGCGTGGACGCCTACGTCAACGGCGGTCGGGTCGACCGGCGCTTCCACACCGGCAACTGGTGCAACCAGGCCGGCGCGGGCCTCGGCGAGCGTCCCAAGGCCGCTCCGGAGCCGGGCATCGACGCCTACGTCTGGGTGAAGCCCCCGGGTGAGTCGGACGGCTCCAGCACCGAGATCCCGAACAACGAGGGCAAGGGCTTCGACCGGATGTGCGACCCGACCTACACCGGTAACGCCCGCAACGGCAACAACATGAGTGGCGCGCTGTCGGGCGCCCCGATCTCGGGTGCCTGGTTCCCGGCGCAGTTCACCCAGCTGATGCAGAACGCCTACCCGCCGCTCTCCTGATCCGGCGGAAGGCCTACCGGCCGCCGCGGGAGTGAGGCACCGCGCCGGCAGGTTCCCCCGGCCCCTGGTCCGACCGTCCACCGGTCGGGCCAGGGGCCCCCGCCTGTTCCGGGCCGGCCCGCCCCTGGTCCGTCAGCCCCGGACCGGCCGGCCCCGGGCGGGTCAGGGCACCGTCCGTTCCACCGCCGCCCGGCCCTGCTCGGCCAGGTCCCGGCGGGCCCGCTCGACGTTCTCCGGCGTCGGGTCCTGGCCCCGCGCCAGCACCATGTCCTCCGGGTCCCACGGCTGCTCCGCGCCGGTGCGGATGGTGTCCCCGCCGGCGCCCGTGCCCCCGCCGTACGGGTCGCCGAGCAGGTCCTCGGTCGAACCGGCCCCCTCGACGACCTCCCCCGGCCCGGCGAAGGACGGGTCGGCCCGGTCCGCACCGCCGGTACGCAGCTGCGGCACCGTGCTCTCGTCGTCCACCGCCGCCGCCACCTCGGGGGTCTCCTCCAGCGGTCGCCCCGCGTTCGGCTCGCGCTCCGTCATCCTGCTGCCCTCCTGTGCGCCCAGGTGCTGCCTGATCCCCCCGGCGTACCCCGAAGGGCGGAGGGCATGCCGACGGCGCCGGACCCTGCGGTCCGGCGCCGTGGAATCGACCTCCTGAGCCGTGGCGGCTGGATCGTCCGTGCCGCCCGCTACGGGTGAACCGATCGGCGGCGACGCTCCGCCGCCTTCTCGTTGAACACCACCCGGGGCTCCGGACGGCCCCGGGCCAGCCAGAGCCCGAGGGTGATCGGCCAGAACAGGCTGGCGGACAAGGCGGTCAGAAACCAGCCCAGCCCGAATCCGTCGGACCCGAGGATCTTTATCGGGCCCTGGCCGACGCCGGCCCGCGACCGGACGACGATGGTGGCCACGAGAATTCCGAGAAGATAGACGATGCCGGGCACCGCTTCCATGACACTGTCCCCCTACAGCCGTTCGGTCCGTGGTCAGCGCGTTTCGACGAACGCCTTCTCGGTCATGCGGCAGCGCCCGTTGCCGCACTTCGGGCAGTGCAGCGTCTTGCACTCGAACACCGCCCAGTAGCCGGCGGGTCCCGCTCCACTCTTCGAGCCCGGTCGTGCGTACATCGGAACGCCGCAGTGACAGGTGGGCCTGCTCATGCCTGCTACCTCCATCGATCAGTTGACAGAAGACCGTCGCCGACCGCTGTCGGTGTCGCCGCCACCGGGGTCGAAGGTGAGGCCGAGGCACAGGGCGAGGTCCACGATGCTCTCCAGATCCGGTGACGAATGCGTTCGGCGGGTGGTGGCGGTACCGGATCGACGCGTTGATCCGGCGGGCTCGGGGCTGATTCGGCTGGCTCAGGAATGGGTGATCGGCGGGAACGCCCGACCGCCCGCCGGACGTCCACTTGTCCGACTGCTGCGCCCGGCTGCCGCTCGGCCCGGTGGTCCGCCGGAAAGACGGTCGCGTAACGGGGCCGGCGAGGACAAGCATGTCGGCAGAAGACCGGAAAACCCCGGCTCGTTGTCCGGTACCCCACTGTTGTCCGACCTGGACAGACGCCGGGATGCCTACGGAAAATCACCACGAAGATCCGGATAATCGTCGGAGGCTCGGCAGTGGGACGTCCTGAAGGCTCTCTCGATCGTGACGGATCGCTGGCCACGGAATTCGCGTACTGGTTGCGCGATCTGCGCAACCGGTCGGGTCTGACGTACGAACAGCTCTCCCGGCGGACCGGATACGGCAAGAGCACCCTGCAGGAAGCCGCGGCGGGACGCCGGCTGCCCACCCTCGACGTCACCCTCGCCTTCGTCAAGGCCTGCGACGGCGACGAGGACGCCTGGCGGGACTACTGGACCCGGCTGAAGCGCGCATCCGGCCAGGGGCGACCCTCAGGCGCGCCGGAGGGCCTCGACCTGACTCCTCCGTGGGCCGCCGCCGCCCGTCCGCCGCCGCCCGAGCGCCGCCGGGCGCAGACGGAACGGGAGCCGGCGGAACGGGAGCCGGCGGAACCGGCGTACGCCGACGCCCCGAGCCGGACCGGCGACGAGCCGGCGGCCGGCGGTGTCGAGGGGCGCGCTCCGGCGTCCCGGCGGCGGTTGCCCGCCCGGTGGTGGATCGGGGCGACCGCCACGGCGGTGCTGGTGGTGTCCGTCGCCGTGGTCGGGTTCGTCGCGTTCGCCGACGCCGACGACCGGCCGCCCCCGGCGCAGGCCACCAGCGCGACGCCGAAGGCGCTGCTCGTCCAGAACAAGGTGGCGATCGGTCCGTCCGACCTGGTGGAGGACCGCACCCCCGCCTACCTGTCGGCGGAGCCGGCGGCCCGCTGCGCGGCGCGCGGCTGCAAGCTCGACGACACGGAGATGTGGAGCGGAACCCTCGTCCCCGTCACCTGCTGGGTCACCGGCACGGAGGTCACGAACCGGGACACCACGTCGGCGGGGATCGCGCAGAACCCGAACGGCGTCACCTCCCGGCTGTGGTACCGGGTGGTGTGGCCGGACGGCCGGGCCGGATTCCTCGCGGAGATATACGTGGCGCCCGAGTACCGCGGCGGACTCGCCCTGCCGGCGTGTTGACCCGCCCGCGCGGCGGCCTCCGTCGCCTGGCCCGCAGGCGGGGAACGGGGCGCGACGCGCGCCCCGGCCGTGGTCGGCCGGGGCGCGCGGGGCGGGGACGGTCAGCGGCCGAGCACCCGGTCCAGGAAGTCGCGGTACCCGCGCACCGCGATCCGGAGCTGCTCGGTGTCGTCGCCGGTCTGCTGCCAGTCGCCCAGCTTGTTCTTCTGCTCCGCGAGCGCGGCGGCCAGCGCCTCGATCGCCTCCCCGACCAGCGACTCGGCTTGGCCGGCGGCGGCCCTGGGGTCGTCGACGAAGCGGAGCTGGACGTCGCGCCAGCGGTCCCGGAAGCCCTGCGCCGTGCCGGGCTCGAAGAGGGTGGCGGCGTCCTCGGGCACCGCGCCCGCAGTGGGCCGGGCCGCCGCCGTGACCGCGCCGACGCCGTGGGCCGACGGGGCGTCGTCCCGCGCGTCCGGGTCGATCATGCCGGGCTCGGGCCGGCCGTACCCGGCCGCGCCGGCGGCCACCGCGTCCTCCTGGCTGCGGTCCGCCCCGACCCGCCCGTCGACCGGGTGCCGGCCGTCGGGTTCGTGCCGGGTGTCGTGCTCGTGCCGGGTGTCGTCGACGTGCCGGTGTTCCGCGTGGCGGCCCTCGCCGCGCTCGTCGTCCGGTCCGCCGTCCGCCCACCGGGACCGGTCGTGCAGCCGGTCGGCGGCGGTCGGGTCGGCCCGCTCGTCGTCGAACGCGTCCGTCCTGCCCGGCGCGCCGTCGCCCGGCCGGGCGGTGTCCTCGGCGCGCGGGTCCCGCTCGTCCTCCGGGCGGCCGCTGGCCATCGCCGAGGCGGCGACCGCGCCGCCGACCGTCGTGGCCCCGAACGCGGTCGGCAACGGGGCGGGCTCGTGGAACTCGGGCTCGCCGTCGCCGCGCCCGTCGGCCACGGTCGGGTCGTCGAAGGTGCCCCGGTCGTCCAGCACGTCCTCGGGCACCTCGGCGCGGCCCTCGACGTCCCGGCCCCGGCGCGCCGCCGCGTCGCCGGTCGCCCGGCCCGGGGGCGGCACCGGCACCGGCGCGGACCGGACGGCCTCGGGGTGGTCGCTGCTCACCTGCTGCTCCTGGCGCATCTGGCTCTCCTCAACGGCTCGTGACGTCGTGCGGACGGTCGACCGGCGTCTCCTGCGCCTCCCGGGATGCGTGCTCCGGGTGGCGCTCCTCGGGCCGGTGGTGCTGCTCGGGCCGGTGGTGCTCCGGGTGGTGCTGGTCCGGGTCGCGCTGGTCGGGGACGCGGGCGTCCAGCGGATCCCCGCCGAGCAGGTCGGCGAAGAGGGCCCGGTAGTGGACGACGGCCTGGCGCAGCTCCTCGGTGCCGGCCTCGCCGCGCTCGTTGCGCAGCCGGATCTCGTGGGCGTCCCGGTAGTGCGAGAGCGTCCGGGCGTGCTCGACGGAGAGCTGGGCGATCTGGTCGGAGAAGTCCCCGGTCGGATACCCGCGCTCGGCGACGAGCCGGCCGACCAGCTCGTCGGCGTCGCTCACCGTCTCGGCGGGGGAGTCGACGAAGCGGACCTGGAGCTCCTCCCACGCCGCCGCGTACCGGGCCCGGGACTCGGGGGTGAGCGGGGTGAGCGTCAGCTCCGCGTGCCGGCGTTCCCGCTCCCGCAACTCCTGCTCGGCGTCGGCGCGGCTGTCCCGTTCGGCGACGACCCGGTCGTATTCGGGCCCGAACCGAGACCGCAGCGCGCGGCGGCGGGCCGCCTGCCGGGCGACGACGGCCAGGACCGCGGCCACCACCAGCACGACGAGAACTATGACGATTACCTGCGTGGGCGACATGGCTCCTCCTTCGTCCCTCCGGTATTCCCTCCGGTCGCTGATCGCCAATCCCGATCCGGGCGACTTTCCTGGGCGATCGGCGGGTGCCGGGTGCCGAACGGGGGGTTCCCGCCCTGATGGGCCGGGACTCCGGTACAGCGGAGCGTGCCGGGGCGAGCGCACCGGGCGAGAGGCCGGTACCGCATCCGCCGACGATTACGTATCCTGCCCAAGGCGCCCGTGCCGGTGCCCCGGTGCCGTGGCGGCGAAGCCTGGCCGGCGCCGGTGCCACCCGCTGCCACACGTTCCGGGCGAGGTCTGATGAACACCCGCGACTGGCCGATCCGCTCGAAGCTGACGGCCCTGGTCGTAGCGCCGGTCAGCGCGCTGCTGGCCCTGTGGATCTTCGCCACCACGCTCGCCTTCGGTCCCGCCCTGGACCTGCTCTCCGCGGGCACCCTCCTCTACGACTTCGGCCGGCCCGGTGAGACGGTCGTCGCCGAGCTGCAACGCGAGCGCCGGCTGACCGTGGTGCAGCTCGCCGGCGCCGCCGAGTTGCCGGAGCTGGCCGAGCAGCGGCGGCGCACCGACGTCGCGGTCGCCGAACTGCGTCGCCGGGTCAACGGCGAGCGCCTGCGGGACGCCGCCGGCGACCTGCTCGACGCCCGGCTCGACCGGCTGCTCGGCGCGCTGGACGCGCTGCCCGCCGGCCGGGGTTTCATCGACCGCCGCGAGGTGGACCGGACGGGCGCGATCGGGCTCTACAGCGGCATGGTGGGCGCGGCCTTCCAGGCGTTCACCGCGCTGGCCGCCCTGCCCGACAACGACCTCAACCGGCAGGCGCTGGCGCTGACCGCGCTCGGCCGGTCCCGGGAGCTGCTCGGGCAGGCCGACGCGCTGCTCGCCGGGGTGCTGGTCACCGGGCGCTACGCCCCGGGCGAGCACACCCAGCTCGTCCAGGTCATCGGCAACCAGCGCTTCCTGACCGAGACGGCGGTCGCCGACCTACCGGCGGACGACCGGGCGGCCTACCAGCGGCTCGCCGAGAGCGAGGCGTTCGTCCGGCTGCGCACCCTCCAGGACGAGCTGGTACGGGCCGATCCCGGCCGGACGCCGCAGCTCGACGCCCGGGCCTGGGAGACCAGCCAGGAGGCGGTCCAACGGGGACTGCGCGACTTCGAGCTCACCCAGGCCGACGCGATCGCCGACCGGACGGTGCCGGTGGCGGTCGGCATCCTGGCCCGGCTCGGCGTCGCCGGGGTGCTCGGGCTCGCCGCGATCGTGGCGTCGGTGCTGGTGTCGCTGCGGGTCGGCCGGTCGCTGGCGCGCCGGCTCACCGCCGTGCGCGACGCGGCGCTGGAGATGGCCGAGCGCCGGCTGCCGGACGTGGTCACCCGGCTGCGTCGCGGCGAGGACGTCGACGTGGCCCGGGAAGCCCCGCTGCTGCAACACGGCGAGGACGAGATTGGCCAGGTGGGGCGCGCGTTCACCGAGGTGGGCCGGACGGCCGTCCGGTCCGCGGTGGACGAGGTGACCCTCCGGCGCGGGCTCAACGAGGTCTTCCTCAACATCGCCCGGCGCAGTCAGGGGCTGGTGCACCGGCAGCTCGCCCTGCTCGACCGGATGGAGCGCCGGGTCGAGGACCCGGATGAGCTGGCCGAGCTGTTCCGGGTGGACCACCTGGCGACCCGGCTGCGCCGGCACGCCGAGGACCTGGTGATCCTCGCCGGGGCCGCGCCGGGCCGGGGCTGGCGCAACCCGGTCGCGATGGTCGACCTGGTGCGGGGCGCGATCTCCGAGGTGGAGGCGTACGACCGGGTCGACATCGCCGACATGCAGCCGGCCGCCACCGTCGGCCGGGCCGTGGGCGACCTCATCCACCTGCTGGCCGAGCTGATCGAGAACGCCACCGTGTTCTCCCCGCCCGGCACCCGCGTCGCGGTGCGGGGGCAGAGCCTGCCCAACGGGTACGCCGTGGAGATCGTCGACCAGGGCCTCGGCATGGCCGCATCGGCACTGGAGGAGGCCAACCGCAGGCTGGCGACGCCGCCGGAGTTCGACCCGGCCGACAGCGCCCGGCTCGGGCTGTTCGTGGTCGCCCGGCTCGCCGCGCGGCACGGCATCCGGGTGCAGCTGCGGCCGGCCGCCCAGGGCGGGGTCACCGCCGTGGTGCTGATCCCGCACGGCCTGGTGACCAGCGAGCCGCCGCCCGGCCCGGCCGGCAGGCGGGCGGCGCAGGGCGCGGCCGACGACCGGCGGATGGCCAAGGTGACCCGGCTCAACACGCTGCCCCGGCCCCGCTCGGCCCGGATCACCCGGGAACGCGGCGACTCGTCGACGGCCGTGGTCCCGCTGGTGCCCAGCCGCTCCGTGCCGGCCGACCCGGGCGACGGCGACGGCCTGCCCCGGCGGGTGCGCCGGCGCGGCCCCACCACCCGCCCCCGGCCGACGGCCCAGGACGCCCCGACCCCCCGCGCCCCGGAGGAGGCCCGGCGGCTGATGTCCGCGCTCCAGGCCGGCACCGCCCGGGGCCGCCGGGACGGCGTGGCCGGCGCGGCCGCGGACGGCGGCGACGCCGCCGGGGGCGACCCCCCGGGGGCTGGCCCCGGCCCGGCCCCGGCCCCCGCCGCCCCGACCGCCGCCGTTCCCCACCCGACCGCCGCCGGCGCGACACCGGAACCGGACGTCCCGGCGGCGCCCCCGCAACCCACGACCGCAACTGAGAGGGACGCCTAGTGGTGCACAGGACGAAGCCGAACGTCGATCTCGACTGGTTGCTCGACGAGCTGGTGGAACGCCTACCGGCCGCCCGTGAGGCGGTGGTGCTCTCGGCGGACGGCCTCCTGCTCGGCGCGTCCGCCGAGCTCGACCGGACCGCCGCCGAGCACCTCTGCGCCCTGGCCTCCGGTTTCTCCAGCCTGGCCAAGGGCGCCAGCCGGCACCTCGCCGCCGGCGGGGTGCGGCAGACGGTGGTGGAGATGGAGTCGGCGTACCTCTTCGTCACCGCCGCCGGCCAGGGCGCGTGCCTCGCGGTCGTCGCCGAGGCCGACGCGGACATCGGCCTGGTGGCGTACGAGATGGCGATGCTGGTGATCCGGGTGGGCGAGAACCTGACGGCCCCGGTCCGGTCCTCCTCGGGTGGGGCCGATGCGGGCTGAGTCCCCGGGGCCGCAGCACGAGTGGCTGGACGGCGACGCGGGCCCGGTCGTCCGCCCGTACACCCTGACCGGCGGGCGGGTCCGGCCGCCGGTCGGCCTCGACCTGGTGGCGTTCGTGCTCGCCGGCCGGGGCGTGGACCCGGCGGCCCACCCGCGGCTGCACCCGGAGCACCGCCGCCTGGTGGAGCTGGCCCGGCGGCCGGTCCCGGTCGCCGAGCTGGCCGTCGAGCTGGACCTCGCGGTGGGGGTGGTCCGGGTGCTCGTCGGCGACCTGCTCGCCCGTGGCCTGGTCTCGGTGCACGAGCCGGCCGGCACCGCGTTCCTACCCGACGACAACATCCTCAAGGCGGTGGTCAATGGACTCCGTGCGCTATGACCGGGGCGGGTCCGGGGTGCGGATCCCGCTGGCCCTGAAGATCCTCATCGCGGGCGGCTTCGGCGCCGGCAAGACGACGCTGGTGAGCGCGCTGAGCGAGGTCCGGCCGTTGCAGACCGAGGAGGTCCTCACCGGCGCCGGGATCGGCGTGGACGACCTCTCGGGGGTGGAGGGCAAGTCCACCACCACGGTGGCCATGGACTTCGGCCGGATCACCATCAACGAGGACCTCCAGGTCTATCTGTTCGGCACCCCGGGCCAGGACCGGTTCTGGTTCCTCTGGGACGAGCTGGCCTTCGGGGCGCTCGGCGCGGTGGTGCTCGCCGACACCCGCCGGCTGGCCGACTGCTTCCCGTCGATCGACTACTTCGAGCAGCGGAACATCCCGTTCGTGGTCGGGGTGAACTGCTTCGACGACGGCCGCCGGTTCAGCCTGGACTCCGTACGGCACGCGCTGGACCTCGACCCGGGCGTGCCGTTGCTGTTCTGCGACGCCCGGGACCGCCAGTCCGGCAAGCTGGTGCTGATCTCCCTGGTCGAGCACGTCGCCAGGCAGCGCGGCGAGCCGGTGCCGGCCTGACCCGGCGGCGCACGGGTAGGGGCCGGGCCGACGTGGGTACGGTCCCCGGGGCGACGGGCCCGGCCGGCGCACGGCCGGCGGCGCACACGGACAGCAGCGGAGGGCGGACCGGATGACCGGGCAGCAGACGATCGTCCACATCGGGGGCTACACGGCGGCCACCGGGGGGCGGGGCGAGGGGATCGTCGCCGCCCGGCGCGACCCGGTGACGGGCGCGCTGACCCCGCTCGGCACCGCCGCGGCGACCCCGTCGCCGTCCTTCCTCGCCCGGCATCCCACCCTGCCGGTGCTCTACGCCGTCAACGAGCTGCCCGAGGGGGAGGTCAGCGCGTTCCGGGTCGGCCCGGACGGCGACCTGACCCCGCTCGGCTCGGTCGGCACCGGGGGCGCCGAGCCCTGTCACCTGGCGGTCACCCACGACGGCGGGCACCTCGTGGCGGCCAACTACGGCGGCGGGAGCCTGGCGGTGTTCCCGCTCGACCCGACGGGCGCGCCGGGCGACCGCAGCGACCTGGTGGTCCACGCCGGGCACGGGCCCGACCCGCAGCGGCAGGAGAAGGCGCACTGCCACATGGTCAGCCCGGCGCCGGACGGCGGGCCGCTGCTCGCCGTCGACCTGGGCACCGACTCGGTCTACCGGTACGACCTCGACGCCGCCTCGGGGCGGCTGGTGCCCCGGGCGCCCCGGGTGCACGCCCCGGCCGGCTCCGGCCCGCGTCACCTGGCCCGGCACCCGGACGGCCGGCGTTGCTGGCTGGTGGGTGAGCTGGACGCCGCGGTCACCGCGTACGAGCTGACCGCCGACGGGGCGCTGCACCAGCGGGGCCGGGTGGACGCCAGCGGCCGCGCCGGGCCCGTCCAGCCCTCCGAGATCGCCGTCGGCCCGGACGGGCGCTTCCTCTACGTCGGCAACCGGGGCGTCGGCACGGTGTCGGTCTTCGCGCTCGCCGGTGACCTGCCCGAGCTGGTCGCGGAGGTGGCGACCGGCGGGGAGTGGCCCCGGCACTTCGCCCTGGCCGGCGAGCACCTGTACGTCGCCGACGAGCGCGCCGACATGGTCCGGGTGTTCCGGGTGGAGGCCGCGACGGGGGTCCCGACGGCGGTGGGGGAGCCCGTGGCGCTGCCCAGCCCGACCTGCGTCCTGCCGTGACCGCCAGCGGTTCCGGCCCTGATCAGGGGCGTGCCGGCGACCTCGGGGCACCGGGTCGTTACTCAGCGTAGGAAAAGTGATGACATCTGTCTCTCCTGAGTAACTTTCGTCCGAACGGACGTGGCAGTACCAGCAGCGGGTCCGCAAGATGGTCACCGTGTCAGGCCGCCATCGTATGCAGTCAGGTATCCGCGGAGCAGGCGCGGTCGCGTCGGCGACGGCGCTCGTCGTCGTCATCGCGGGTGCCTGGTTCGGCTACCGGGCGTTGGTCCAGCCCGCCTGTTCGGGGCAGGTCCAGCTGTCGGTGGCGGCGGCGCCCGAGCTGGCCCCGGCGGTGCAGGCCGCCGCGGCGCAGTGGGTGTCCGACGGGGCGGCGGTCGGCGGCACGTGCATCGCCGTGAACGTCACGGCGGCCGAGCCGGTGGACGTCGCCGCCGCGGTGGCCGGCAAGCACGGGGTGCAGCTGGCCGGCGTCGGCCAGGCCAGCGGCACGGCGGTCACCCCGGACGTCTGGGTGCCGGACTCCTCGACCTGGCTGCTGCGGCTGAAGAACGCCGGGGCCACCGCGTTCGCCCCGGGCAACGGCGCGTCCATCGCCCGCAGCCCCGTGGTGGTGGCGGTGCCCGAGCCGGTGGCCGAGACCCGGTTCGGCTGGCCGGAGAAGAAGCTGACCTGGACCGACCTGCTGCGCCAGGTGAGCAGCAGCAAGCCGATCCGGGCCGGGATCGTCGAGCCGACGCAGGACGCGGCCGGCCTGTCCGGGCTGCTGTCGATGACCGCCGCCGCCAGCGGCGCGGGCGGCGACGCGCAGCAGGCCACCACGGGGGCGTTGCGGGCGCTGGCCACCGGCCGTTCCGCGCTGCGCGAGGACCTGCTGGCCCGGTTCCCCCGCTCCTCCGACCCGACGGCGATCGCCTCCGGCCTCGGCGCCGCCGCGCTGTCGGAGGAGGACGTGATGGCGTACAACGAGCGGAAGCCGCCGATCCCGCTGGCGGCGCTCTACCTGGAGCCGTCGCCGATGCCGCTGGACTACCCGTACGCGGTGCTGCCGGGCATCGAGCCGGCGAAGCAGGCCGCCGCGAAGGTGCTGTTCGAGGTGCTCACCACGCCGGGCTTCCGCAACCGGCTGGCCGAGCGGTCGCTGCGCGCGCCGGACGGCAACTGGGGCGACGGCTTCAACGCGCCGCAGGGCGCGCCGAGCCCGGCGGGTGGTGCGGCGACCGCGCCGGCGCCGGGCGGCAACGGCGCGGGGGGTCTGGACCCCGTCGCGATAGAGCGCGCCGTCTCCAGCTGGTCCATCGCCACCCAGTCCGGGCGGATGCTCTGCGTCATCGACGTCTCCGGTTCGATGAAGCAGCCGGTGCCCAGCGCCAACAACGCCACCCGGGAGCAGGTGACGGTCGCGGCGGCCAGCCGGGGCCTGAACCTCTTCGACGACTCCTGGTCGATCGGGCTGTGGACCTTCTCCACCGAGTTGGTCGGCAGCCTCGACTACCGGGAGCTGGTGCCGATCAACCCGCTCTCCAGCAACCGCAGCCGACTGGAGCAGGGGCTGGCCACGATCCGGCCCTCCAACGGCGACACGGGCCTGTACGACACGATGCTGGCCGCCTACAAGGCGGTGCAGGAGGACTGGGAGCCGGGGCGGGTCAACTCGATCGTGTTGTTCACCGACGGCAAGAACGAGGACGCCAACGGCATCTCCCAGCAGAAGCTGCTCGCCGAGCTGAAGCGGATCGCCGACCCGGAGCGGCCGGTGCAGGTCGTGATCATCGGCATCGGCAACGACGTCAGCAAGTCCGAGCTGGAGTCGATCACCAAGGTCACCGGCGGCGGCAACTTCGTCACCGAGGACCCGACCAAGATCGGTGACATCTTCCTCAAGGCGATCGCGCTCCGCCCGAACGCGCCTCGCTGACGTGCGCCATACTGAGTCATCAATCAGCGGCGGGGGCTCGCCGCGCGGGGAAACCCTTGCGCCGAGCCACGTGCCGCGCCGGTCCGCCAGCAAACTGACGGCAATACGTCCGAAGTAATCGGCGGCCATAGTTATTAAGAGAAGATGTCGAGGTGCTCCGGCGCCGTCGGTCCCGTTGGGGAGACCGGACAACGCCCGGGGCCTTTCTCAGCAGAGTGGGGAGGGCCGGTGACGTCGGCGACGCTGTTGACCGCCACCAGGACGCCGCCGCAGCCTGGTGCTGACCGGGGCGGGCCCGTGGCTCGCGTCGACGAGCGGGCGTACGTTCGCATGCTGGTCGTGCTGGACACCGCCGTCCTGGCGGTCGCGGTGCTGATCGGCTACGTGGCCCGTTTCGGCGACGAGGAGCCGGTGGGTTCGGAGATCCCGTACGTCGTGGTGGCCCCCGTGCTGCTGCTGACCTGGCTGCTCTCGCTCAAGATCCTGCGCTGCTACGACGACCGGGTGCTGGGCTACGGCGCCGACGAGTACCGGCGGGTCGGCAGCGCCAGCCTGCGCCTCGCGGGCGGCACCGCCATCGCCGGCTACATCGCCGACGTCGGCGTCTCCCGGGGCTTCCTGGCCATCTCGTTCGCCGTCGGCATGCTGGGCCTGGAGGTGGCCCGGTTCGCCGCCCGCAAGCGGCTGCACCGGGCCCGGTCCCGGGGGCGCGGCTGGTCGCGCAAGGTGCTGGTGGTCGGCGACACCGCGCACGTGCTGGAACTGGTGCACCAGCTGCGGCGCGAGCCGTACGCCGGCTACCACGTGGTGGGGGCCTGCATCCCCGACGCGCTGCTGGCGCCGGTGCCGCAGCGGCTCGGCGACGTGCCGGTCGTGGGCTCGTTCCGGGGCATCCCGGAGGCGGCCACCGCGATCGGCGCGGACACCGTGGCCGTCACCGCCTCCGGCGAGCTGACCGCGACCCGGCTGCGGCGGCTCGGCTGGCAGCTGGAGGGCACCGGCGTCGACCTGGTCGTCGCGCCCGCGCTCACCGACGTCGCCGGCCCCCGCATCCACACCCGGCCGGTCGCCGGCCTGCCCCTGATCCACGTGGAGGCCCCCGAGTTCCGGGGGGCCCGCAAGCTGGTCAAGGGCTTCGTCGACCGGTCCGCCGCCGCCGTGGCGCTGGCCCTGCTGCTGCCGCTGCTGGCCGTGATCGCCCTGGCGATCAAGCTCGACAGCCGGGGGCCGGTGCTGTTCCGGCAGATCCGCGTCGGCCAGGGCGGCCGCGAGTTCGGGGTGTTCAAGTTCCGCACGATGGTGGTCAACGCCGACGCCCTGCTCGCCGAGCTGACCACCCGCAACGAGACCGACGGCCTCATGTTCAAGATGCGCGACGACCCCCGGGTGACCCGGGTCGGTCGGGTGCTGCGCAAGTGGTCGCTCGACGAGCTGCCCCAGCTCGCCAACGTGCTGCTCGGGCAGATGAGCCTGGTCGGCCCGCGTCCCCCGCTGCCCTCCGAGGTGGCCCGCTACGACGGCGACGTGGCCCGGCGGCTGCTGGTCAAGCCCGGGATGACCGGCCTCTGGCAGGTCAGCGGCCGGTCCGACCTGAGCTGGGAGGACGGCATCCGGCTCGACCTCTACTACGTGGAGAACTGGTCGCTCGCCGCCGACCTGACGATCCTGTGGAAGACGTTCGGCGCGGTGGTGCGCAGCCGGGGCGCCTACTGACCCCGGGGCGTCCCCGGGCCGGTCAGGGCCGCGGGCCCGTCCAGTCGAGGCAGACCACCACCGCGTCGTCGACCAGGTCACCGGCGACGAACGCCCGCAGGTCGCCGATCAGCGACCGCACCGCGTCCAGCGGCTCCATCGGGCCGGTCCGGCGCAGGAAGCGGTCCAGCGCGCTCTCGCCGTAGCGGACGTTCTGCCCGGTCGCCTCGACGACGCCGTCGCTGAGCACGAAGAGCCGGTCGCCGCGGCGCAGCGTGAACCGCTGCTCCCGGTAGTCGGTGCCGTCGAACATGCCGAGGGGGAACTGCGCCTCCAGCGGCTGCTCCACCACCTCCCCGTCGCGCAGCAGCACCAGCCGGGGCGAGCCCGCGTCGACCACGGTCAGCACGCCGCCGGCCAGGTCCAGCTCCAGCAGCAGCGCCGAGACGTGCTGCTCGCCCCGGTGCAGCGCGTACACGGCCTGGTCGGCGAGGGCGGCCTGGTCGGCCAGGCCCAGCCCCGCCCGGCGGGCGTTGCGCAGGGCGTGCGTGGCGAGGGCGGTCAGCACGGAGGCCTGCACCCCCTCGCCCATCCCGTTGATCGTCGACAGCCACAGCCGGTGCCCGTCGTCGGACCAGTCGAAGCTGTCGCCCCGCACCGCGTACGCCGGTTCGAGCTGGCCGGCGAGGCTGAACGACGCGCGGATCCGGCTGCGCCCGGGCAGCAGCTCCCACTGCATCTCGGCGGCGAGGGTGAGCCGGCGGCTGCGGCGGGCGGCCCGGTAGACGTCCGTGCCCTCGTTGACCGCGACCAGCTCGTGACCCAGCGCGGTGGCGACCCCGAGCAGCTCGCCCACGGCCGCCGGGTCGCCGGGCACCGGCGACACCCGGAGCACGCCCCGCCGGTCGCCGCGCATGCTGACCGGGAAGTAGCCGGTGCGCTCGGCGACGATCGGCTCCTGGTGGTCGAAGCAGCGCCAGGCGGGGTGCCCCGGGCCCTCGACCGGTTCACCCTCGGTGAGCGGCAGCAGCGCCGAGAGGCGGTAGTCGACCTGGAGGAGTTCGACCTCCGTGATCCCGTACGACCCCAGGAGCTCCCCGGCGAGCCGGTCGATCAGCAGGTCGGCGGGCGCCTCGGTCAGGGTACGACGGGCCCGGTCTTCCGCACCGCTCATCGTCACTCCTCTGTTCGGAGGGGCCGGCGACCAGGGACGCCGGGTAGTCTCTTGCCCAACATGACCGAAGAACACGGTCCGCACGGACCAGAAGCGAGTATGGCCGCCGCCCTCGACGCGGCGGCCGGCACCCTGCTCACGGTCTTCGAGGCGGCGCGCGAGCGCACCACCAGCCGGCTCTCCGGGGCGCAACTGCGCGCCGTCATGGTGGTCGAGCAGCACGACGGGATCAACCTGCGCCGGCTGGCCACGCTGCTCGACATGCTGCTCTCCTCGGCCAGCCGGCTCTGCGACCGGCTCGTCGCGGCGGGCATGCTGGAGCGCGAGCCGGGCCGGTCCGACCGGCGGGAGATCTCCCTGCACCTCACGCCGGAGGCCGAGAAGCTCCTCGCCGAGCTGCGGGCCGACCGCCGGCAGCGGCTGGCGGCGATCCTGTCCGGGATGAGCCCCGAGGGGCGGCAGGCCCTGCTCGGCGGGCTCCAGGAGTTCGACGAGGTCGCCCGGCTGCGGCACCCGCCGGAGCCGCCGACGGCGGAGTTAGCCGCCGAGGCCCGGTCGGACGAGTGGGCACCGCCGCCCGGCCAGGGCTGGCCGGCGGGGGAGCACCCGGCCGGCTGGTCGACCCCGGGCGTGCCGCGCGGCCGACCGGCGACGGACGCGACCCCGGGCGGCTGGCCCGGCGACGCCGCTGCGGGCGGCGGCTGGCCGGCCGGCGACCCGCAGGTGGCCCGCACCGCCTGACGCCCGCGCCGCCTGACCCCGCACCGCCTGACGGCCGCCCGGCGCGGCGCGCCTCCTCCGGCGCGGCAGGTGTTAGGAGGGGGCCCTTCCTATACAGATAGCGTTAACAGGGGGCCCTTCCTTGCATCTCGCGGGCCCAGCGCAGGTGGTCGCACGCGCGGGGATGGTCGGCCAGGACGGTGCCGCAGGCCGCCAGCACGGCGTCCAGCAGCGGCCCGCGGCCCCCGTCCCGGGCCGCCAGCAGGTCGGCCTGCCACGTCGTGTGGTCGAGCAGGAGCTGCGGATCACCGACCCGGATCGCGGCGGCGAGCGCGTCCACCAGGTGCCCGACGGCGGCGGCGAACTGGTCGGCCTCCGCCTCGGGCGGGGCCACCGCGCGCAGGGCGAACTGCACGACGTCGCGCCGCCGGCGCAGCACCGCGGCGTAGTCGTCGCCGCCCGTCGCGGGCGGCGGGCCGGTGTGCCCGGCGAAGAGGTCCGTCTCCAGCAGCCGGGCCGCGTCGCGGGCGGACGCGCCCCAGGCCGCCGCCCCCACGGCGGCGGCCCACCGGCCGTCGGGGCCGAACCCCGGGCCGCCGGCGACCACCGGGACCCCGGCCGACCGGCACGCCTCGATCGTGCGGCCGGCCCGGACCAGCCGGCTCGGCTGCACGCAGCTCAGCAGCACCGCGTCCGGCCCGGTCTGGTGCAGGTAGGAGACGAGGTGGCGGGCGGGGACGCTGGCGCCGAGGAAGGTCACCCGCCAGCCCTCGGCCCGGACCACCTCGGCGACGATGCGGGCGGCCAGCGCGTGCCACTCGCCCTCCACGCAGGCCAGCACCATGTGACCGCGCGCCGGCCGGCCCGTGGTCCGCGCGCCGACGGCGGCGACGACCAGCTCGCTGACGTAGGTGGCGGCGTGCTCCTGGGCGACGCTCCACCGCCCGGCCGACCAGCGCAGGCCGATCTCCCGCTGCGCCACGGCCACCACGTCCACCAGGACGTCCGCGACGCTGGCTCCGGCGTCGAGCAGGCCGAGGGCGAGCCCGACGGCCGCCGGGTGGTCGGCGGAGTCCAGGCAGGCGAGGTACGCCTCGACCGCCGCCGCCCCGGGCCCGACGGCGACGCCGGACACCGCCGTCACGGGCCGTCCGCCCGCACGGCGAGCATCGCGATGTCGTCGTGGGCCTGCCCGTCGAGCCACTCGTCGACGAGCTGGAGCACCCGGTCGACCAGGGCGGCGGGCGGCAGCCCGACGCCCGACGCGACCGCCCGGCGCAGCCGCTCGTCGCCGAACATGTCGACCTCGCCCGCGCCGCCCCGGGCCTCGGTCACCCCGTCGGTGTAGGCGAGCAGCAGCTCGCCGGGGGCGAGGTGGACCTCCGTCTCGGCGAACCGGGGCGCGGGGAGCGCCCCGATCGGCATGCCGCCGACCCAGACCTGTCCGACGGTGCCGTCGGCGCGGACGACCAGCGGCGACGGGTGGCCGCCGCCGGCGACGCGGACCAGCAGGCCCCCGTCGGGCCGGGGGGTGAGGGTGCCGAGCAGGACGGTGGTGAACTGGCTGCGCCGGGCGGCGTCCGGCGCGTCGAACAGGGCCCGGTGCAGCAGCCGCATCAGCTCCAGCGGGCGCTGCTCGACCAGCCGCAGCGTCTGGAGGGACTGGCGGACGCGGCCGGTGAGCACGGCCGCGCCGACGCCCTTGCCGCAGACGTCGCCCAGGGCGAACAGCGCGCCGTCGGCGGTGGGGAAGACCTCGTAGAAGTCCCCGCCGATGCGCAGGCTGTCCCCGGCGGCCCGGTAGCCGCCGGCGAGGGTGACGCCGCCGATCGTGGGCAGCTCGGGCGGCAGGAGGCTGTGCTGCAACACCCGGGCCAGGTGGGCCTGCTCGCCGTAGAGCTCGGCGGTGGCCAGGGCCGCGCCCGCCCGCGCCGCGAACTCCCGGGCCAGCTCGATCTCCCGGGCGTCGAAGCCGGGCCGTCCGACCCGCCGGATCAGCACCAGCGCCCCGACGGCGCCGGCCGCGCCGAGCAGCGGGCTGACCAGCACGGTGCCGGGCCGCCCGAAGCCCGCCGGCAGCACGGCGTCGAGGTCGGCCAGCTCCGCGTCCAGCCAGGGGCTCGGCTCGGCGTGGTCGCCGGCGAGCGCCTCGGCGAGGCCGGGCACCGCGAGGGGCGGGCCCCCCGGCGAGACCCCGGCCGTCGGGCCCCGGTCGCCCTCGGCGTACCGGAGCCAGTGCGGGGCGTCCTCGGCCGGGGGCGGCGGGCGGTGCACGACCAGCGCCGCGTCCGCGAGGTACGGCACCGGGAGGGTGGCCGCGGCCCGCAGGGTCTGCTCGCGGTGCAGGGAGAGCCCGAGCCGGCTGCCGGCCTGGGCCAGGAACGTGGTGCGCGACCGCTCGGCCAGCAGGGCGTCGGTGCGGGCGCGCTCCTCGGTGACGTCGCGCACGTACCAGGCGAACCGGCCGCCCCGCAGCGCGCGGCGGACGCCGTGCAACCGCCGGCCGTGGTGCTCGGCGTCGAACGTGTCCGCGCCGGTCGCCGCGGCCCCGGCCAGCGCGGGCACCGCGCACCCGGCCAGCTCGCCGCCCGGCGCGAGCTCCGGCAGCAGCTCGCTCGCCATCGCGTTGAGCAGGGTGACCACGCCGGCGTGGTCGGTGGTGACGACCGCCTCGGCGAGCCCGTCCAGCAGCTCCCGGGCCAGGCCGGAGTCGGCCGGCAGCGGGGACCCGGCGGGGCGTCGGTGCGCCGGGCGGGACGCCTGCCCGCCGCCGCTGACCGGCCCGGCGAGACCGCCCCGTCGGGTGGTCGTCACGGCCGGTCGCCGGCCGCACCGGTCGGAGGCGCTGTGTGCATGCTGGTCGTGCGCTCCTCCGCTGCCGAGAACTTGCCTTCGGGCAAGCGTACCGAGGGGCTCCGACGGTCGCCCATCGAGCGGAAGGGGAGGTCAGGACTGCCGGGTCAGCCAGCCGACCGGTTCGGCGACGATCCGGCGGACGACCGAGCCGGCCGCGCCGACCACGGCGGCCTCGGGGCCGAGCGTCGACGGGCGTACGGTGACCGGCGCCCAGCCGGCGGTGAGCACCCGCCGGGACACCTCGGCCAGCACCGCCGGCCGCAGCCAGGGGGTGAGCAGCGCGTAGCCGCCCCCGAGGACCACGGTGTCCAGGTCCAGCAGGTTCACCACGCCCGCCACCGCGACCCCGAGGGCCTGCCCCGCCTCGGCCAGCGCGGCCAGGGCGGCGGGGTGGCCGGCGGCGGCGAGGTCGGCCAGCCGCGCGGCGGCGGTGTCCGCCGGCAGGTCCGCCCGGTCCAGCCCGGCGGCGGCGAGCACGGCCTCCTGGCCCGCGTACTGCTCCAGGCAGCCCCGGCCGCCGCAGCGGCAGGGCCGCCCCTGCGGCTGCACGGGGATGTGACCGATCTCGCCGCTCCATCCGCGGACCCCCCGGAACAGCGCGCCGTCGAGGACGATCCCGGCGCCGATGCCCACCTCGCCGGAGACGTGCAGGAAGCTCGCCGGCCCGGTCGGGTCGGCGTGCAGCTCGCCCACGGCGGCCAGGTTGGCCTCGTTGTCGACGACCAGCGGCGGGACCCCGGGCACCGGCCCGGCCAGCGGCGGGTGGCCGGCGAGCAGCTCGGGGACGGCCACGTCGCGCCAGCCCAGGTTGGGGGCGAGCCGGACCAGCCCGGCGTCGCCGACCAGGCCGGGCACGGCGAGGGCCACCCCGGCCAGGTCGAGGCCCTGCCGCTCGGCGTCGGCCCGCGCCTCGGCGGCCAGGGCGACGAGCCGGGCGAGGGCGTCGGCGGGGGAGACCGGGCGCAGGTCGGCCCGGCGCACGGTGTGGTGCCGGACCTCGCCGGCCAGGTCGACCA
Source organism: Micromonospora carbonacea (assembly GCF_014205165.1). Lineage (NCBI taxonomy): Bacteria > Bacillati > Actinomycetota > Actinomycetes > Micromonosporales > Micromonosporaceae > Micromonospora > Micromonospora carbonacea. The sequence goes on from NZ_JACHMZ010000001.1 coordinate 944,930, forward strand.
CGCAGGCGGCCAGGTAGTCGACGTTGATCTCCAGCCCGAGGCCGGCGGGACCCGACCCGGCGAGCACCAGCCCGCGCGCCGGACGGCCCGCCCCGTTGCGCGGCGCGGGATCCGACTCGGCGACCAGCCGGCCGGCGATGAGGTCGTCGACGACGGCCGAGACGGTGGCCCGGGTCAGGCCGGTCGAGGCGGCCACGTCGGCCCGCGACGGTGGGCGGGGCGCGGCGGCGATCCGGCCGAGCACCACGGCGAGGTTCAGCTCGCGCAGGCTGCCCTGGCGGACCGCCCCGGGGACAGGGGCGGGGCGGGTCACCCCTTGACAGTGCCACATGCCCGCCAAATAATTCAACCACTGAACAAATAGCTACCGGAGGTCTGCCATGGCACCCCGTCCCACCCCCGCCGACAAATTCTCCTTCGGCCTCTGGACGGTGGGCTGGCAGGCCCGCGACCCGTTCGGCGACGCCACCCGCGGCGAGCTCGACGCCGTCGAGGCCGTGCACAAGCTCGCCGAGCTGGGCGCGTACGGGATCACCTTCCACGACGACGACCTGATCCCGTTCGGCGCGGACTCCGCCGCCCGCGACGCCCAGCTCGCCCGGTTCCGCAAGGCCCTCGACGAGACCGGCCTGGTCGTGCCGATGGTCACCACCAACCTGTTCACCCACCCGGTGTTCAAGGACGGCGGCTTCACCAGCAACGACCGCGACGTGCGGCGGTACGCGTTGCGCAAGGTGCTGCGCAACGTCGACCTCGCCGCCGAGCTGGGCGCCAAGACGTTCGTGATGTGGGGCGGCCGGGAGGGCTCCGAGTACGACCTGGCCAAGGACATCCGCGCGGCGCTGGACCGCTACCGCGAGGGCGTCGACCTGCTCTGCGAGTACGTCGTCGACCGCGGCTACGACCTGCGCTTCGCCATCGAGCCGAAGCCGAACGAGCCGCGCGGCGACATCCTGCTGCCCACCGTCGGGCACGCCCTGGCGTTCATCTCCACGCTGGCCCGCCCGGAGATGGTCGGCCTCAACCCCGAGGTCGGCCACGAGCAGATGGCCGGGCTCAACTACGCCCACGGCATCGCCCAGGCGCTGTGGCAGGGCAAGCTGTTCCACCTCGACCTCAACGGCCAGCGCGGCATCAAGTACGACCAGGATCTCGTCTTCGGCCACGGCGACCTGATGAACGCGTTCGCCCTGGTGGACCTGCTGGAGAACGGCGGCCCCGACGGCGGCCCCGCCTACGACGGCCCCCGGCACTTCGACTACAAGCCCTCGCGCACCGAGGACTTCACCGGCGTGTGGGCCTCGGCCGAGGCGAACATGCGCACCTACCTGCTGCTCAAGGAGCGGGCCGCGGCGTTCCGGGCCGACCCGGAGGTGGCCGAGGCCCTCGCCGCGAGCCGCGTCGGCGACCTGGCCACCCCGACCGTCGCCGACGGCGAGGGCTACGCCGGGCTGCTCGCCGACCGCGCGTCCTTCGAGGAGTACGACGTCGACGCCGCCGCCGCGCGGGGCTTCCACTTCGTCCGGCTCAACCAGCTGGCCGTCGAGCACCTGCTCGGCGCTCGCTGAGGCCGCCGCCATGCCCCTGGTCGCCGGGTTCGACTCGTCCACCCAGTCCTGCAAGCTGGTGATCCGCGACGCGGAGACCGGAGCGCTGGTGCGCTCGGGCCGTGCCGCCCATCCCGCCGGCACCGAGGTCGACCCGGCGGCCTGGTGGGCGGCCCTGGAGGCCGCCGTGGCGCAGGCCGGCGGCTTGGCCGACGTCGCGGCCGTCTCCGTCGCCGGCCAGCAGCACGGCATGGTCTGCCTCGACGAGTCGGGCGAGGTGGTCCGCCCGGCGCTGCTGTGGAACGACACCCGCTCCGCCGGTGCCGCCGCCGACCTGCTCGAGGAGGCCGGCGGCGGCGAGGCCGGCGGACGGTTCTGGGCCGACGCCGTCGGCGTCGTTCCGGTGGCCAGCTTCACCGCCACCAAGCTGCGCTGGCTGGCCCGGCACGAGCCGGCCAACGCCGACCGGGTCACCGCCGTCTGCCTGCCGCACGACTGGCTGACCTGGCGGCTGGCCGGCGCGCCCGGCCTGGACGCGCTGCGCACCGACCGCAGCGACGCCAGCGGCACCGGCTACTGGTCCCCGGCCACCGGCGAGTACCGGTTCGACCTGCTCGAACGCGCCTTCGGCCGGCGGCTGGAGGTGCCCGTCGTGCTCGGGCCGACCCAGACCGCCGGGGCCGTCGACCCGGCGGCGCTCGCCGCCGGCGGGGGGCCCGGCGGGGCGCTGCTCGGCCCGGGGGCCGGCGACAACGCGGCCGCCGCGTTCGGCGTCGGGGCCCGCCCCGGCGACGTGGTCGTCTCCATCGGCACCTCCGGCACCGTGTTCAGCGTCGCCGACGCGCCGACGGCCGACCCGACCGGCACCGTCGCCGGCTTCGCCGACGTGACCGGCCGCTATCTCCCGCTGGTCTGCACGCTCAACGCGGCCCGGGTGCTCGATGCGGCGGCCACCCTGCTCGGGGTCGACCTCGACGCCCTGTCCGACCTGGCGCTGTCCGCCCCGCCCGGCGCGGACGGCCTGGTGATGGTCCCCTACCTGGAGGGGGAGCGGACCCCGAACCGGCCGTCGGCCACCGGGGCGGTGCACGGGCTCACCCTGCGCACCTCCACCCCGGCGCACCTGGCCCGCGCGGCGGTCGAGGGGATGCTCTGCGCGCTCGCCGACGGCCTCGACGCGCTGACCGCGCAGGGCTGCCGGGCCGAGCGGGTGATCCTGGTCGGCGGCGGGGCCCGGTCGGCGGCGGTGCGCCGCATCGCGCCGCAGGTCTTCGGCCGCCCGGTGGTCGTGCCGCCGCCGGGGGAGTACGTCGCCGACGGGGCGGCCCGCCAGGCCGCCTGGCTCGCCCTGGGCGGGCAGGACGCGCCCGATTGGTCGCCGGCCGGCACGCAGGAGTACGCGGCCGACGGCGTCGCGGCCGTCCGCGAGCGGTACGCGGCGGCCCGCGACCGGGTGCTCGACCGCCCCGCCTGACGGGGGCCGACCCGGCAGCGGGCATGCTGGGTCGGTGACGGGTCGGTCGGTGGTACGGCGGCGGGGCTGGGGCGGCGGCGCGGCGCACCGGTCGTACAGCGTGCTGGTGTTCGTGCTGCTCGCCTCGCTGGACAACGTGGCGATCGGCCTCGTCCCGCCGCTGTACGGCCCGATCTCCGGTTCGTTCGACGTGTCCCAGCGCCTGCTCGGGCTGGTCACCGCCGTCAGCTTCCTGGTCAGCGCGGTGGCCGCCGTGGGCTGGGCGTACGTCGGCGACCGCACCGACCGCAAGCCGCTGCTCATGGTCGGCACCCTCGTCTGGGCGGCCGGCACCGGCGGCAGCGCGCTGGCGCAGGGCTACCCGGCGTTCCTGGCCGCCCAGCTCGTCGCGGCGGTCGGCCTCGGCGCGGTCGGTTCGGTCGGCTACTCGGTGGTCACCGACCTGATCTCGCCGCGCCGCCGGGGGCTGGTGATGAGCTTCTGGGGGCTGTCCCAGGGCGTCGGCACCCTGGCGGGAACGCTGGTCGGCGGCCTGCTCGGGGCCGCCGACTGGCGGCGGCCGTTCTGGCTGCTCACCGTGGTCGGCCTGGCGGCGACGGCGGCGTACCTGTTCACCTACGACATCCGGCGCGGGCAGAGCGAGCCCGAGCTGTCCGGCGCGCTGGCCGGCGGCGCGGAGTACGACTACCGGATCACCCGCGCCGACCTGCCGGGCATCCTGGCCCGGCGCACCAACCGCTGGCTGGTCCTGCAGGGGCTGACCGCCCAGGCGGCCTTCGGGTCGCTGGTCTGGCTGCCGGTGCTGTTCGCCCAGCGGGCCCAGGCCCAGGGCTACTCGGCGGCCACCGCCGTCGTCGTCGGCAGCGTCTTCGCCACCCTGTTCCAGCTCGGCGGGGTGCTTTCCATCGTCGGCGGGCTGGTGGGCGACGCCGTGCAGCGGCGTACCCCCCGGGGCCGGGCGCTGGTCGCGGCGGTGGGCATCCTCGCGGCGCTACCGTTCTACCTGGTCTTGTTCTTCGTGCCGTTGCGCATCGACGTGCCCGACGGCGGCTCCACCGGCGCGGTGGCCGGCGCGGTCCTGGCGAGCGTCGTCACCGAGCCGACGGTCGGGCTGAGCCTGCTCACCGCCGTGCTCGCGCTGGCGCTGACGTCGGCGAACTCGCCGAACTGGTTCGCCCTGATCGCCGACGTCAACCCGCCCGAGCACCGGGGCACCGTCTACAGCCTCGGCAACCTGGTCAACGGGATCGGCCGGGCGGCCGGCAACGGGCTGGTCGGGGTGGCCTTCCACGCACTGCGGGCGGCGTTCCCGCCGCCACTGAACTACGCCGTCGGGCTGGCCGTGTTCCAGCTCTTCTTCGTGCCGACCGGCGTCATGTACTGGCTGGCCTCCCGCACCTCGCCGCGCGACATCGACGAGGTGCGGACCCTGCTGCACGAGCGCGCCGAACGTCTGTAGCCGCCGGGGCCGCGGTCGGGGCCCGGGCCGGGCCGGGTCGGGTCGGGTCGGGTCGGGTTGGGCTGGATCGGGTCGGGCCGGGTCTGGTGGGGTCGGACCAGCGCTCCTGGCGCTCCCGGCCACTTCCGGTGCTCCCGACGTTCCCGGCCCTTCCGGGCGAGGGCTCCTTCGGTCGCCTAGGGAGCTGATGTCGTAGATGACTCACGCCGCAGCCCCGCCCGCTCCCACCGCCCCGCCTGCTGCATATCCGTCCCCGACTGCTCCGCCTGCCTCGTCTGTTGCGCCTCCCGCCCCGCCTGCCTTGCCGGCCTGCCCTGCTTGCCGCGCGTCCCCGCCCGCCCTGGTGGTCGGCGGGGCGGGCGGGGGCGAAACGGGGGTGAGTCATCCACGACATCAGCTCCCTAGGCGGCGGCAGAGCCGTCAGCACCCGCCGGACCGCCCCGCGACGCCGGCCGGGCACCCGCTGCAGGGCAGGCCAGGCCGAGCGGGGGCCCGGCCGAGCGGGGGCGGGGCGGGGCGATCAGGCGGCGCGGAACCAGACGGTGACGTCCTGCCCGACCGTGCCGTCGTCGGGCAGCGGGGCGCTGGCGTGCAGGACCTGCGCCCCGGCCGGCACCGGCACCGGCGTCGCGCCGAAGTTCGTCAGCACCGTGACGTCGCCGTTGCGGAAGCTCACCACCTCGTCACCCGAGGCCAGCCAGTAGAGGCCGCCCCGGCCGAGCCCGTGCTCGCGGCGCAGCCGCAGGGCGGTGCGGTACAGCTCGTACGTCGAGCCGGGCACGTCGCGCTGCCGGTCGAGGGCGTACTCGGCCCACGACGGCGGCTGGGGCAGCCAGCTCGCGTCGGTCGGCCCGAAGCCGTACGACGGGGCGTCGGCCTCCCACGGGATCGGCACCCGGCAGCCGTCCCGGCCGCGCTCGGTGTGCCCGCTGCGCTCCCAGGTCGGGTCCTGCCGCACCTCGTCGGGGAGCGTCATGTGCTCCGGCAGGCCCAGCTCCTCGCCCTGGTAGAGGTAGGCCGAGCCGGGCAGGGCCAGCATCAGCAGGGTGGCCGCCCGGGCCCGGCGCAGGCCCAGCGCGGCGTCGGGCTGCGGGTCGCCGACGCCGATGCCGTTCGGGCGGGGGGTGCCGACGGGCAGGCCCAGGCGGGAGGCGTGCCGGACGACGTCGTGGTTGGACAGCACCCACGTGGTCGGCGCGCCGACGGCGTCGGTGGCCTCCAGCGAGCGGGTGATCACCGCGTACTGGGCGGGCGCGGTCCAGGACGCGGTGAGGTACTCGAAGTTGAACGCCTGGTGCATCTCGTCGGGCCGCACGTAGCGGGCCAGCCGCTCGGCGGGCTGCACCCACGCCTCGGCGACGAGGATCCGCTCGCCGTCGTACGAGTCGAGCAGTCGACGCCAGTCCCGGTAGACCTCGTGGACGCCGTCCTGGTCCCACATCGGCGGGCGGGGCTTGTCGACCTCGTTGCCGGAGAGGATCTCCTGCGGCTCCTGCCAGTTCGCCAGGTCGGCCTGCTTGATCAGGCCGTGCGCCACGTCCACCCGGAAGCCGTCGACGCCCCGGTCGAGCCAGAACCGCAGCACGTCCAGGAATTCGGCGCGCACCTCCGGGTTGTCCCAGTTGAGGTCGGGCTGCCCGGGGTCGAACAGGTGCAGGTACCACTGGCCGGGCCGGCCGTCGGGCTCCGTGACCCGGGTCCACGCCGGGCCGCCGAAGACGCTGCTCCAGTCGTTGGGCGGCTGGTCGCCGTCGGGCCCGAGGCCGTCGCGGAAGACGTACCGGGCGCGTTCGGGGCTGCCCGGGGCGGCGGCGAGGGCCGCGGCGAACCAGCGGTGCGCCGACGACGTGTGGTTGGGCACCAGGTCGACGATGACCCGCAGCTGGCGGGCGTGCGCCTCGGTGATCAGCCGGTCGGCGTCGGCGAGCCGCCCGAACAGCGGGTCCACGTCGCGGTAGTCGGCCACGTCGTATCCGGCGTCGGCCTGCGGCGACGGGTAGAACGGCGACAGCCAGACCGCGTCCACGCCCAGCTCGACGAAGTGGTCGAGGCGGGCGGTGATGCCCGGCAGGTCGCCGATGCCGTCACCGTTCGCGTCGGCGAACGAGCGCGGGTAGATCTGGTAGATCACGGCCTCGGTCCACCAGGCGGTGGCGGGGCCGGCGGACTGTTGCTGGGGGGTCGCGTCGGTGTTCAGGGCCTTCTCCCGTGTGTCGAAGCCATCCCGGTCATGGTTCCCCGGTGGCGCGTGGACGAACCCGTTCAGTCTGCCCGGGGCGGGGCGGTCGAGTCGCGTACCACGAGACGGGTGGGCAGGATCAGCGGCCCGCCCGGCGGGGGGAGGTCCCGGCCGTCGAGCGGGTCGAGCAGGATGCGGGCCGCGAGCCGGCCCTGCTCCGCCGCCGGCTGCGCGATCGTGCTCAGCCCGAGCACCCCGGACAGGTCGTGGTCGTCGATGCCGATGACGCTGACGTCCTGCGGGACCCGCAGGCCCGCCTCGCGCAGCGCGCTCATCGCGCCCATGGCCATCTCGTCGCAGGCGGCGAAGATGGCGGTCGGCGGCTCGCCCCGGGCGAGCAGCTCGACGGTGGCCTGCTCGCCGCCGTCGATGGTGAACTGCGACTCGACGTCCAGGCCGGGGTCGGGCTCGATGCCGGCGGCCCGCAGCGCCTCCTGGTAGCCCCGGCGTCGGTCCAGGTGGGTGGTGAAGGCCAGCTCGTCGTCCGGGTCGCCGGAGATGTGCGCGATCCGGCGGTGCCCCAGGTCGAGCAGGTGCCGGGTGGCGGTCCGCGCGGCGGCCACGTCGTCGATGCGTACGCAGGGCCAGCCGGGCACCCCGCTGCCGGAGCTGATGGTCACGCCGGGCAGGTCCAGCACGGTGAGCGCGGCCAGCTCGGCCCGGCGCAGCGGGGTGGCGACCAGCATCACGGCGTCCACCCGCTTGTGCAGGTTGGCGGTGCCCAGCACCCGCTGGCGGGTGCGTTCCCGGCCGCCGAGGTTGTAGAGCAGCAGGTCGTAGCCGGATTCGTGCAGGGTCTCCTCGACGGCCTCGACCACGGTGCCGAAGAACCAGCGGGTGATCCGGGGGACGATCACGGCCACGGTGGCGGTCCGCCCGCCGGCCAGCCGCGACGCGCTCGGCGAGACCGCGTACTGGAGCTGCTCGGCGGCGGCGAGGACCCGGCGGCGGGTGGCCGCGGAGACCGTCGGCAGGCCGCGCAGGGCCCGCGACACGGTTGCGGTGGAGACCCCGGCCAGGCGGGCGACATCATCGATCTTGGTCATGGATACCCCGCTCCGGCCCGGACCGCCGCCGCCCGGGAACGCGGGCGGCGGCGGTCGCGAGTCAGCCCTTGACGCTGCCGGCGAGCAGGCCACGCACGAAGTACCGCTGGAGCGACAGGAACACGATCAGCGGTACGACGATCGAGACGAACGCGCCGGCGGTCAGCCGCTGCCACTCGTTGCCCCGGGTGCCGGCCATCTCGGCCAGCCGTACGGTCAGTGGTGCGGTTTCGCTGCTGCCCCCGGCGAAGATGAGCGCGACCAGCAGGTCGTTCCAGACCCAGAGGAACTGGAAGATGCCGAAGGCCGCCAGGGCCGGGGTGATCAACGGCAGCACGATGGTGCGGAAGATCTTGGGGTGGGTGGCCCCGTCGACCCGGGCCGCCTCCATCAGGTCCTTGGGGAGCTGCGCGATGAAGTTGTGCAGCAGGAAGACGGCGAACGGCAGCGCGAAGCAGGTGTGCGCGAACCACACCTGCACGAACTTCTGCTCGTCGACCAGGTCCCAGGCGGGCATGAGGGTCACCCCGCCGAGGCTCACCCCGGTGGAGAAGAACCTCAGCAACGGCACCAGGGCCATCTGGAGCGGGACGATCTGCAACGCGAAGATCGCGATGTACGCCCAGTCCCGGCCCCGGAAGTTGATCCAGGCCAACGCGTACGCGGCCAGGGACGCGAACGCGATCGGGAACAGCACCGACGGGATGGTGATCGCCAGCGAGTTGACGAAGTAGTTGGCCAACTGCCCCGAGGAGGAGGAGCGGCCGAACAGCACCTCCTGGTAGTTCTCCAGGGTGAACTGCGGGTTGGTGAAGAACGTCCACCAGCCGGTGGTCTTGATCTGGTCCTCCGGCCGGAACGAGGAGACGAACAGGCCGAAGGTGGGGATCGTCCAGAACAGCGCGATGACGATCGAGACCAGGGTCGCCGTGCGGCTGTTGAGCCGCTTGCGCACCCGGCCGGCGGTGGTGGAGGTCTTCCCGGTGGCCTGTGCCCCGGCGGGGAGCGTGGGCGTCGTAGTGGTCATCTCAGCCCTCCCGCTGCTGACGCAGGTTGCGGATCTGGTAGATCACGAGCGGGATCACCAGGACGAAGAGGAAGACCGCCAGTGCCGAGCCCTGCCCGTTCTGGCCGTACCGGAACGCCTGGTTGTACATCTCGTTCGCGATGACGCTGGTTTCGTAGTTGCCGTTGGTCGCGGTGCGGACGATGTCGAACACCTTGAGCGTGGCGATCGACAGGGTCACCACCACGACGATCAGCGCGGGTCGGATGCTCGGCATGGTGATCTGCCAGAACATCTGCCACGGGGTGACCCCGTCGAGCCTGGCGGCCTCGACGATGTCGGCCGGGATGGCCTTGATCGCCGCGGAGAGCACCACCATGGCGAAGCCGGCCTGGATCCAGACCATGATCACGATCAGCAGCAGGGTGTTCAGCGGCGAGTCCAGCAGCCACTGCTTCGGCTCGCCGCCGAGGCTCACCACGATCTGGTTGAGCAGGCCGATCTGCTCCTGCCCGTCGCCCCGGTAGGCGTAGACGAACTTCCAGATGATCGCCGCGCCGACGAACGAGATCGCCATCGGCATGAAGATCAGCGACTTGGCCACCGACTCGAACCGGGCCTTGTCCACCAGGACCGAGTAGAGCAGGCCGAACGCCGTGGCCACCAGCGGCACCAGCAGCACCCAGATGAGCGTGTTGATCAGCACCCGGACGATCGAGTCGTCGGAGAACATCCAGGTGTAGTTACGTAGGCCTACCCAGTTCCGGCTGCCGCCGTCCATGAACGACAGCAGCGTGGTGCGGATGGCCGGGACGACCAGGCCGATCATGAGCAGCAGCACCGCTGGCAGCAGGAAGAAGAACGCGAACATGCCCTCGCGCGGCTTGCGACGTCGGGGCAGTGGAGCCCCGCTCGCCGAGGCGGCGATCAGCTGTGCCTCGTGGCGTCGGGCGAACCAGGACGGCACGGCGTCGAGGAGCAGCAGCAGGCCCCCGACGACCACGGCGAACGCGATCAGCCCGTACAACAGCATGAGGAACTTCGGCTGCACGTCGGCGAAGTCGAACTCCATCAACCCTCCCTCGGGTTCGGATCAGCCGGTGGTCCGGCCCGCGCACGGGCCGGACCACCGCCTCAGATCACTTCGGCCAGCTGGTCTCGATGCCCTGGAGCACCGCGGCGGTGTCCTTGCCGTTGACCCACTCGACCATGCCCTTCCAGAAGGTCCCGGCGCCGACGGCGGCCGGCATCAGGTCGGAGCCGTCGAACCGGAAGACGGTCTTCTGGTCCTGGAGGATCTGCACGGAGAGCTTGTCGACCGGGTTCGGCACGTTCGCCAGGTCGAGCTTCTTGTTGGCCGACACCCAGTCACCGATCTTGGCGCGGCTGTTGGCGTACTCGCCGGAGGCCAGGTAGGTCTGCACGGCCTGGACCTCGGGGCGGTCGGCGAAGGCCGCGACGAACTCGCCGCCGCCCAGCACCGGCTTGCCCTTGGCCGGGTCGATCGCCGGGAAGTAGAACGCGAAGACGTCGCCGTCCTCGGCCACCTTCGTGCCCTCGGGCCACTGGTTGGCGTAGAAGGACGCCTGGCGGTGCAGGGCGCACTTGCCGGTGGTGATCGGCGTGCCCGCCTCCTGGAACGAGGTGGTGGCGATGCTCTTCACGCCGCCGAAGCCGCCGTTGACGTACTTCTCGTTCTTGAGGATGGTGCCGGCCTTGTCGAGAGCCTCGGCGACCTTCGGGTCGTTGAACGGGATGCCGTGGGTGGTCCACTGGTCGTAGACCTCGGGGGTCTGCGTCCGCAGCATCAGGTCTTCGATCCAGTCGGTGGCCGGCCAGCCGGTCGCGTCACCGGACTCGATGCCCGCGCACCACGGCTTGGTGCCGTCCGCCGCGATCTTGTCGCTCAGGGCGATCAGCTCGTCCCAGGTGGTGGGAACGGCCCAGCCCTTCTCCTTGAACGTCTTCGGCGAGTACCACACGAAGGACTTGACGTTGGAGCCGAGCGGGGCGCCGTAGAGCTGCCCGTTGACGGTGCTGTACTTCAGCCAGTCGGCCGAGTAGTTCTCCTCCGCCATCGCCTTGGTGTCGGCGCTGGCGGCCTTGAGCTTGCCGGCGTCGGCGAACCGCTTGAGCAGACCCGGCTGCGGGATGAAGGCGAGGTCGGGCGCGTTGCCGCCGTCGACCCGGACACCGAGCTGGGCCTCGAACTCACCGCTGCCCTCGTGGTCGATCTCGATGCCGGTGCAGTCCTCGAACTGCTTCCAGGACTCGTCGAGGCGGTCGGCCTCGATGTCCCGGATCGACGAGTAGATCGTGACCTTCTTGCCGTCGTTGCCCTGGTACTTCTCGTAAGCCGCACACTCCGCGGAGTCCGCCTTGTCGCTGCTCTTGTCGTCGCCGGTGCCGCAGGCAGTGACGCTGAGCGCCAGCCCCAGTACGCCGGCGACCGCGAGAGCCTGGCGTGGTCTGGCAAAGACCGCCATGCCGTTCTCCTTCCTTGCCGGCGCGGTCGCGTTCAACCGGCGCCGGTCCGATGGGCGTCACCACATGTAAGCGCTTGCATTGGAGCGCGTCCACCCCCAGTCGGACACGGACGAGTAACAATCCCGAAACCGGCTCACCAGTAGTGGGCACGCTCCCACGGATAGGGGTGTTCGCCCCGCCGCGACCCCTTTCGGTCGATGCAGGATTCTGTCACGCTGGAGGGAATCGATTGAAGTTTATCGACATCGGAGGTGCTGGATGCGTAAGCGGTGGTACAGCCTCGCGGCGGTCGGCGCGCTGATCGCGGCGACCCTGGTGCCGGCGACCCCGGCCATGGCCGCCCCGACCTTCAAGGTCCCCTTCCCCTGCGGCCAGTCCTGGTCCGGCCAGACCCGCTCCGACCACAGCCCGGCGTACGCCGTCGACTTCAACCGCACCGACGACCAGGGCGACCCGGTGGTCGCCAGCGCCCCCGGCACGGTCGACCGGGTGACCGACCTCGGCGGCACCAGCTACGGCAAGTACGTCCGCATCGACCACGGTGGCGGCTACACCACCTACTACGCCCACCTCAACGGCTTCAACGTCTCGGTCGGCCAGAGCGTCGGCTACGGCAAGGTGATCGGCTGGGTCGGCAGCACCGGCGGCTCCACCGGCCCGCACCTGCACTACGAGCAGCGGCTCAACGGCAACGACATCCAGGTCCGGTTCAACGGCAACCTGGCGCTGTACTGGGGCACCAAGACGTACACCAGCGACAACAACTGCTCGTCGAGCACCGGCTCCGGCACGGTCGACACCAGCGGCACCCCGCTGACCGTCCGCTCCGGGCCGGGCACCGGGTACTCCTCGGTCGGCACGGTCGCGGACGGGACGAAGGTGACGATCCACTGCCAGACCAGCGGCACCACGGTCACCGGCACGTACGGCACCAGCTCGATCTGGGACCGGATCGGCAGCGGCCGGTACATCGCCGACGCGTACGTCTACACCGGGTACGACGGCTACATCCCGAACGTCCCGCGCTGCTGAGCGCTGCGCCCGGTTAGGAGGGGCCCCCTGTGCAACGCAATGCGTTGACAGGGGGCCCTTCCTTGCGCCTCAGTTGAGCTGCCAGATCGAGAAGTTGAGGGCGGCGACCGTCACGGCCGCGCCGAAGCCGAGCAGCGCCCACCATCCGCGCCTCCCGGTCGTGCGCCGGAGGCTGTCCGAAACTGTCATGTGGGGCAGGTGCCCGGCGGTCGCCGCCGGCAAACCCCGGACGGCACGGCGCCGGGGTCGTCCTGTCCGGTGGCCCCTGTCTGGGAGGACGGGGCTCCGGCCACGACGACCCCGGCGGGTCGGTGGTGGATACGACGAAGTCGGGGGATCAAGTGTTGAAGATGCTGACCCCGCCCGGGCCGACCAGGAGCCCGACGACGATGAGGACGATGCCCCACAGGATCTGCCGGCGGAACAGCGCGAGAATGCCGGCGACCACGAGTACGACTGCGAGAATCCAGAGAATCAGCTCCATGGCTGCTGAATACCCGAATGACCGATCCGGGAAACCTCTCCGGCGTCCAGGTGATCTCCCAGGTGGAAGATGCTGTACGCCTGCTTGATCACCGGGTGCGCGACGTTGCGGACCCGCACCCCGCCCGGGGTGGTGCCCCGCTCGCTGCCGGCGTGCGCGTGCCCGTGCAGGGCCAACGCGGTCGGCGCCGAGTCGATGGCCTGCCCGAGCTGGTAGGACCCGAGGAACGGGTAGATCTCCAGCGGCTCGCCGGCCAGGGTGTCCGGCACGGGGGAGTAGTGGGTCAGCGCCACCAGCAGGTCGCAGTCCAGCCCGCGCAGGGCCGCGCCCAGCGCCTCCGCGCTCTCGTTCGTGGTGCGGACGAACGCCTTCATCTCCGGCTCGCCGAAGTCGCTGGCGCACCGCCCGGCGAAGCCGCCGCCGAAGCCCTTCACCCCGGCCACGCCGAGCCGCCCGGCGGGAAACTCCAGCACGATCCCCTCGCCCTCCAGCACCCGGATGCCGGCCTCCTCCAGCACCTTGACCACCTGCGGCACCTGATCGCACTGGTGGTCGTGGTTGCCGAGCACCGTCACCACCGGCACGCCCAGCCCGCCGAACTCGCGGGCCACGCAGCGCGCCTCGGCCTCGGTGCCGTGCCGGGTCAGGTCACCGGCGAGCAGCAGCACGTCGGCGCAGTCGGGCAGCTCGTCCAGGGCGGGCCGGAACCGGCCCACCACGTCCTCGTCCAGGTGCACGTCGCCCACGGCGGCGATCCGGATCACCTTCCGACCTCCCTCACGGCAACTGTTCGACTTCCGTGGGCGCCTGCGTGCGGATCACCCCGATGTCGCTGGTCACGGGCACGTCGGGGAAGCGCTCGGCGACCCGGCGCAGGATCTCCTCGCGCCGGTGCGGGCTCTCCACCTCGCCGTAGAGGACCAGGCCGCGTTCCCGGCGGACCACGGTGATCCCCTGCTCGGCGACGGCCGGGTCCTCGGCCAGCAGCCGGTGGATCTCGGCCTCCACGTACTCGTCGGGCGGGCCGGCGGTGACGGCGGGCGTCCCGACGGCGTTGTCACGGTGCTCGCTCACGCGGTCTCCTTCTCCTGGGTGGCGTCGGCGTACGGCACCACGTCCAACCGGTCGAGCAGCACCAGGAACGCCTCGGCGTACGGCGAGTGCTGCGTCTCCTTGCGTACCCGTTCCCAGTCGATCTGTTCGCGCAGCGACCGGGCCAGCGGCAGCGCCCGGGCGAAGTCGCAGTAGTGCTGGGAGAAACTGAGCAGCTTGTGCACCATGAGCAGGGAGGCGGACAGCACGGGCATGTGGATCGCGTCGACCGGGCGGTCGATCGTGTCGGCGAACGTCTCCTCGGTGACCGGGGTCTCGATCGGTCGGTGGATCAGGTCCACCATCCGGCCGTCGTCGTAGACCTTCACCAGCCAGTCCTCGGGCGGGCGCTCGGCGTCGAAGCCCGCCTCGACCAGCGCCTCCAGCGCCCGGTCCACGTCCTCGCCCCGGATCAGGAAGTCGACGTCGTGCTCGCTGGAGTGCCCGCCGTGGGCGTACACCGCGAAGCTGCCGCCGAGGGCGAACGGGATCTCGGACTGTTTGAGCACGGCGGCGACCTTCTTCAGCGTGTGCACCAGGGTCTCGTCCCCGCGCTCGGCCATGTGGCTCTCCCGTCGGTCGTGTCGTGGACAGGCGGATTCGATTTGCGTACCCGGCATTCCGTTCGCCCACACCTGAGCGCCGCCTCCCGGGGTGCGAACCGGCCGCAAAGGGACGAAGAACCGGAGGTGAGCGTGGGTCCGATAGTCTGGGGAGGGTGGCCAGATCACTGCGGGACCGGCGGGGCGGGGCCCGACTGCGCGCCGTCGCCCTGATCGGCATCGACGGGTCGGGCAAGACCACCCAGGCCCACCACCTCGCCGAGGCGCTGACCGCCGCCGGCCGCCCCGCGACCTACCACCGCAACGCCGGTGGCCGGCGCTGGCTCGGCCGCGTCGCCCAGCGGTTCGGCCGTCCCGACGCCGAGCGCCTGGTCGGCCGGCGCGGCCTGCTCGCCGTCGAGTCCGTGCTGCGCTGGCTGGCGATCGCGGCGGCGCTGCTGAGCTGCCTCGTCACCGGCCGCACTGCCGTCATGGACCGCTATTCCGCCTGCCAGTACGCCAGCATCCGGGCGCACGGCGGGCAGCGCTGGGAGCGGCTGGCCCGGGTCGGGTACCGCCTCTTCCCGCCGCCGCAGGTCACCTTCCTCCTCGCGGTCGACCCCGCCGAGGCGTACCAGCGCATCGAGCGGCGCGGCACCGACCACGAGACGATGGGTTGGCTGACCGCCGCCGACCGGGCGTACCGCACGCTGCCGGAGTTCCCCAGCTTCGTGGTGGTCGACGCCGGCCGGCCGCCCGAGGAGGTGTCCCGGCAGATCCGGGCCCACCTGGCCGCCTGGCTGCCGGCCCAGGGCGTCACGTCCGCCGGGGCCGCCGCCCCGGCCGGGCCGTCGCCGGCCGAGCCCGCCCCGGCCGCCCCGCCGGCCCAGCCCGCCCCGCCGGCCCCGGCCGGCGCGCCCGGTGCGGTGGCGCTCCCCGTCGACGATGCCGGCCGGGGGCCGGGGCTGCTCGTGGCGGGTCAGGCCTGACGTAGGCCGCCCGGCCCACCCCGGATGCCCCACCGAAGGACGCCGCCGCCCGGACGGCGGTCGCCCGCCCCCGTCCAGCACGGGGCGGGGCCCCTCCGGGGGAAGCGCCGGGGGCGGCGGAAATGACAGCCTTTTCGCAACACTCGTGAACGTCCGGAGTACTTTTTTCCCGATACGTGGAGACATGGTTGACGCTTGCGCCTGGTGAAAGTAAGTTTCATCCGTGGCGAAGAGTCCGAAGATTTCTGCGAGTCACGAGCCGGGTGGGTTGATCGTCCACATCAGCGGCCTGCTCCCCTCGCTGTCGCCCGCCGAGCAGCGGGTGGCCCGGCTGGTGGTCGCCGACCCGGCGGACGCCGCCCGGCGCACCATCACCGACCTCGCCACCGCCGCCGAGACGTCCGAGGCGACCGTCATCCGGTTCTGCCGCTCGGTCGGCATGGACGGCTACCCGCAGCTGCGCATCCGGCTCGCCGCCGAGGCCGCCCGCCGGGTCGAGCCACCCGACGCCCGGGTCGTCGGCGGCGACATCCCGCCCGGGGCGGACCTGGCCCAGATCATCGCCACCATCGCGTTCAACGACGCCCGCGCCGTGGAGGAGACGGCCGAGCAGCTCGACCCCGCCGTCTGCGAGCAGGTCGTCGAGGCGATCGTCGGCGCGGGCCGGATCGAGGTCTACGGCGCGGGGGCCAGCGGCTTCGTCGCCTCGGACTTCCAGCAGAAGCTGCACCGCATCGGCCGCATGGCGTTCTACTTCCCCGACGTGCACACCGCCCTCACCTCGGCCGCGCTGCTCGCCAAGGACGACGTGGCCGTGGGCATCTCGCACAGCGGCACCACGGCCGACGTGATCGAGGTGCTGGAGCAGGCCCGCGCCCGGGGGGCCAGCACGGTGGCGCTGACCAACTTCCCCCGCTCGCCGATCACCGACGTCGCCGACTTCGTGCTCACCACGGCGGCCCGCGAGACGACGTACCGTTCGGGCGCGATGGCCAGCCGGCTGGCCCAGCTCACCGTGGTCGACTGCCTCTTCGTCGGGGTGGCCGCCCGCAACCGCGCGCGGGCCCGCCGGGCGCTGGAGGTCACCGCCGACGCGGTGCGGACCCGGCGGGTCGGCCCCGGCCGGAGGCGGGGATGACGGCCGGGCGCGTCGAGCCCGGGGAGGTCGCGGCGGTCCCCGCTCGCCCGGTGGTCCGGGTGGGCGCGCCCACCGAGCGGCGCAACCCGCGCAGCGTCGACCTCGACCTGATGTCCACCCGGGACGTGCTCACCGTGATCAACGAGGCGGACCGGCGGGTGCCGGCCGCCGTCGCGGCGGTCCTCGACGAGATCGCCGCCACCGTCGACCTCGCGGTCGCCGCGCTGCGCGGCGGGCACCGGGTGCACTACTTCGGCGCCGGGACCTCCGGCCGCCTCGGGGTGCTGGACGCCGCCGAGCTGGCCCCCACCTTCAACTCGCCCCGGCACTGGTTCTGCGCCCACCTCGCCGGCGGCCCGGAGGCGATGTGGCGGGCCGTCGAGGACGCCGAGGACGACCACCGGGGCGGGGCCGCCGAGGCGGCCGACTGCGTCGGCGAGGGCGACCTGGTGGTCGGGCTGGCCGCCAGCGGGCGCACCCCGTACGTGCTCGGTGCGCTCGCCGCCTCCCGGGCCCAGGGGGCCTCGACGGTGCTGCTCTGCGCCAATCCGGAGGCCGAGGCCGCCGGGTCGGTCGACGTCTTCATCGGGGTCGACACCGGCCCCGAGGTGGTGACCGGCTCGACCCGGATGAAGGCGGGCACCGCGCAGAAGCTGGTGCTCAACACGTTCTCCACGGCCGTCATGGTGCGGCTGGGCCGGGTCTACTCGAACCTCATGATCGACATGGTGGCCACCAACGCCAAGCTGCGTGGCCGGATGATCTCGATCCTGGTGGACGCCACGGGCTGCGCCGAGGAGGTCTGCCGGCGGGCCCTGCACGAGGCCGACGGCGACCTCAAGACCGCTCTGGTGTCGCTCGTCTCCGGCGCCGAGGTCCCCGCCGCCCGGGCCGCCCTGGCCCGCGCGGCCCACCAGGTCAGGGGCGCGCTCGACCTGCTCGCCTCCTGAGTGGCCCGGCGTGGGCCGTGACGGTGGTCACCAACGTCCGACGGCGGGACTTACCACACGGCACGGATTGTTCAACCGGGTCGAGGGTATTCCGCATCCGTGGATGAACCGACCGGTCCGCCGCCGCGTATCAGCCGGTGACCAGGATCGCAGCACGACGGTGACGCGGGTCGCTGTGCGCCCCGGGATGGCGATGGTGCCATGCCAGGGGCGGGCGCGTTCCGTCGATCCGCCGACCCGTCGGTGGCGCCGACGGCGAGCCACTTTTCGGGGTGCTGACAGCAAACATGGACCGGGCTCTCAGCTACTACTCAGGCATTCGTGACACTTTCGACTCACGACATGGAATCCCCGACGCGTCTCAACTGTTGTGCAGGTGTCAGGTCAGCACCGGAGGGCACAGACGGGAGTTACGGGGGAGGGCTGATGGACGTGGGGATGGCAAGGAACCGGGCAACCGGCGCGAGCGAGGGGACCGTGGGCAACGTGGACAAGAACATCGGCATGCGAACCGACGAGGTGGCCGAGGAGCGCGACCTCGTCGGAGTCTACCTTCACGAGATCTCCCGGACGCCACTGCTGGACGCCGCCACCGAGGTCGACCTCTCCAAGTCGATCGAGGCCGGGCTGTACGCCGAGCACCTGCTCGAGACGGACCGCGTTCCCGCCGGTGTCGCCCGGGACGACCTGGCGCGGGTGGTCGCCGAGGGGGAGCGGGCGAAGGACCTCTTCATCCGCGCCAACCTGCGGCTGGTCGTCTCCATCGCCCGGCGCTACGTGCGCTCGGGCATGCCCATGCTCGACCTGATCCAGGAGGGCAACACCGGCCTGGTCCGGGCGGTCGAGAAGTTCGACTACGAGCGCGGCTTCAAGTTCTCCACCTACGCGACCTGGTGGATCCGCCAGGCGATCAGCCGGGCGATCGCCCAGCAGGAGCGCACCGTGCGGCTGCCGGTGCACCTGGTGGAGGACGTCAACCGGATGCGCAACGTCGCCCGGCAGCTCACCCGCGAGCTGGGCAGCGACCCGGAGCCCGAGCAGATCGCGGCGGCCCTCGGCGTCACCGTCGAGCGGGTCAACGAGCTGGTGCGCTGGTCGCAGGACACCGTGTCGCTCGACACGCCGGTCGGCGACGACGGCGACACCAACCTCGGCGACCTGGTCGCCGACAGCGACGCCCCGTCGCCGGAGGACATCGTCCTCACCGGCCTGGAGCGGCAGCGCATCGAGGGCCTGCTCAACCACCTCGACGACCGGTCGGCCGGCATCATGCGGGCCCGCTACGGCCTGGAGGACGGGCGGGAGCACTCGCTGACCGAGGTCGCCTCGCGGTTCTCGCTGTCGCGGGAGCGGATCCGGCAGCTGGAGATCCAGGCGCTGGGCCGGCTGCGCGAGCTGGCCCGGGCCGAGGGGCTACAGGCCGCCTGAGCTGGTAGTAATGACGGCGAACGGCCGGCGTCCGATAGGGGGACGCCGGCCGTTCGCCGTCACACGGGGAGCGGGTCAGCGGACCCGGCCGTACCCGTAGGGCGGCATCAGGGCCAGGGCCCGCTTCTCCACGTTCCGGCCGAAGGTCGGCGCGTGGATCACCTGGCCGTCGCCGACGTAGATGGCCACGTGGCCGAGGCTGTTGTAGAAGACGAGGTCGCCCGGGCGCAGCTCGCTGCGGCTGATGTGGCTGACCACGCCCCACTGCATCCGCGTGTTGTGCGGCAGGGACTTGCCGGCCGCCCGCCAGGCGGCGGAGGTGAGGCCCGAGCAGTCGTACCCGTTCGGGCCGTCGGCGGCCCAGACGTAGGGCTTGCCGAGCGCGCCGTACGCGTACCGCACGGCCGCGCCGGCCCGGCCCGAGACGGCCGGGGCCTTCTCGCCGGAGCCGGACTTCCCGCCCGAGCGCGCCTTCGGCGGGGTGGGCTCGGTGGCCCGCCCGTACGCCTGCCGGCGCATCTCGTACAGCTCGGCGAGGTCCTTCTCGATCCGCTTGCGGCTGGCGGTGAGCTGCTTCGCCTGCGCGGCCTGCTTCGCCAGCGTCGCGTCCAGCCGCCCCTTCTGGTCGAGCAGCTGGCGCTGGTTCTCGGTGTAGCCGGCGATCCGCTGCTGGCGCTGCCGGCTGAGCTGGTCGAGCGTGTCGAGCCGGTCCAGCAGGGTGCTCGGCCCGCCGGGGCTCAGCAGCGCGTTGGCGGCGTCCAGCCGGCCCGACTTGTACGCGGTGACGGCGATCGTGCCGACGTCCGCCCGGCTCTGCGCGGTCTGCTCCTCCAGCGGCCCGATCCGGGCCGCGAGCTTCGCCGCGGTGGCCTTGTTCGCCTTGATGTCCTCGGCGAGCTTGTTGTAGGACTCGACGACCCGTTCCAGCTCGGTCGAGGACTTCTCGATCCGCCGCGTCAGCTCGGCGGGGGTCGGCTCGGCCCGAGCCACCGCCGCCGGGGCGATCAGCGCGGCCACGAGGCCGGCCGTCACCAGTGCGCGCAGCGAATTTCTGAGGGACGACAAGAGCGGAGGGCTC
Source organism: Micromonospora carbonacea (assembly GCF_014205165.1). Lineage (NCBI taxonomy): Bacteria > Bacillati > Actinomycetota > Actinomycetes > Micromonosporales > Micromonosporaceae > Micromonospora > Micromonospora carbonacea. The sequence continues at coordinate 964,921 of NZ_JACHMZ010000001.1, forward strand.
CTCTCCCACCAGCCGGCACGACGTCGTGGACGCCGCGTCGGCACCGGCCCGGGGCTGTCCTGGTGGACGGCGGTCGACCGGTCCGGCCTGATCAACCTAGCGCGGGACGGAAGTTACCCGCAGGTGAAGCAGGGACGAACGTGGCGGAACGGCCCAGTGGTACGCGAGGGGCGGTCACGTACGGTGGCGCGGCGCGCTCAGCCCGCCACCGGCTCCGCCGTCGGGGCGGGCTGCGGGGCGAGCCAGCCGCTGACCCGGCGCTCGGCGTAGAACGACACGAACGGGACGGTGCCGGCGAGCATCACCAGCAGCATCCGCTTCAACGGCCAGTCCGCCCGGCGGGACAGGTCGAACGTCGCGCCCAGGTAGAGCATGTAGAGCCAGCCGTGCGCGGTGCCGACGACCGCCACCACGGCCGGCTCGTCGAACCCGTACTTCAGGGGCATGCCGATCAGGACCAGCACGACCAGCGCCACGCCCACGATCCAGGCGATCACGCGGTACCGGGTAAGGGCTCCGCCCACCTTCGTCCGTCCTTCCGAACCGGCCTGCGCCGGATAGTCGCGAACCGGCCTCAGCCGGGATAGTCACCGGGCCGCGCCCCCGGATTGGCGTTCAACCATGCCAGGTAGCGGTTGTAGGCGGCCAGGTCGGCGTCGTCCGCGCCGTCGACCGGCGTGGCCGGCGCGCGGGACACCCGCACCGGCCGGCGTACCCCGGTGGGGGTGGCGGCCGGCGCGGCCGCCGCGCCCCGGTCGGCCGGCGCCGGCCCGGTCGTCGCCGGCTCGGCCGAGGCGTCGCCGGGGGCCGACCGGAGGGTGTGCCGCAACTCACGCCACCAGACGAAGATCACGAACGCGGCGAAGACCGGCCACTCGACCGCGTACCCCCAGCTCAGCGCGTTGCCCCCGGCGGCCCGGGAAAGCTGCCACCAGCCCAGCCCGAGGAAGCCGACGACGAGCACGACCATGGCCACGTGGCGGGCGATCCACGCCGGTGTCCAGAGCCGCTTCATGGCATCGAGGGTACCGGTCGGCGGCGTCGTCTCCGACGCGGCGTCGTAGTGCCGGTGGTTTGCCGGGCGCGCGGGTGGGCATCCGTCTAGACGCCAGCCCAGCCGAGACGAGGGGGGCGACATGACCGAATCAGCCTGGCGGACGACCACCGGCCCGGCCGAGGCCAGCCCGGAGCAGCGGATGCCCGAGTGGGACGGTGACCACCTGCGCGACCCGGCCACCGACGAGGAGCCCGGCATCGACCCGGCCGAGCTCGCCGACGACGACCTGATCCGCGAGATGCACAGCCTGCACCGCACCCGCCTCGACACCCTGCGGCACGCGTCGGACTCGGCGCTCGCCAACCACCTGCGCCGCACGGCGGAGCTGGAGACGGAGTACCTGGCCCGGCACCCGGGGCGGGAGATCGACCCGGCCCGGCTGCGGGACGAGTGATGACCGCCCGCGCCCGGCGCGGCATGTCCGCGCCGCCCGAGGTGGTGTTCAGCACGGCGACCGACCCGGACCGCGCCGCGGCCTGGCTGCCCGAGCCGCTGCGGTCCGACGGCGACAGCCGCCCCGAGGTCGACGCCGGGGACCTGCGGGCCTGGTGGCGCAGCGACTCCGCGCCCGGCTGGTCGGCCGAGATCCGGGTCGAGCCGGCCGACGCCGGGGGCGCGCAGGTGTCGATCGACCTCGCCGGCGCGGCCGGCGGGGCGGAGGCCGGGCTCGCCGACGAGACCCTGGCCAACCTCGCCCGCGAGGTGGCCGACAACCTGACCGCCGGCTGACCGGCCGGCGGGCAAGCCCCCGGCGGGGGCCGCGACGCGCTGACGACGAGGAGAGCGGGTTGAGCGAGAGCAGCCTGAGGCAGAAGGCGGCGCGACTGCGCCAGGCGTACGCGCCGCACGAGCACCGTCCGCTGGGCGGCTACCTCGCGGCGATGGGCACGTACGCGGGGGTGACCGCCATGATCGCGGGCCTGGTCCGGGCGACCGGCCGCCCCGTGCCCGAGCGGCCCGCCACCGCCGACGTGGTGCTGCTCGCCGTCGCCACCCACAAGCTCAGCCGGCTGCTGTCCAAGGACGCCGTGACCAGCCCGCTGCGCGCCCCGTTCACCCGCTACGACCACCCGATCGGCAGCGGCGAGGTGATGGAGCAGGTCCGCGACTCGGGCAGCCCGACCCGGCACGCCATCGGCGAGCTGCTGAGCTGCCCGTTCTGCCTGGCCGTCTGGGTGGCCACCGGGCTCACCGGCGGGCTCGTCCTGGCCCCCCGGCTGACCCGGCTGGTGGCCACCGCCCTGACCGCCGTCGCGGCCTCCGACTTCCTCCAGATGGGCTACGCCGTGGCCCAGCAGGCCGCCGAGGGCGGCCACCACAGGGACTGATCCCCTGTCGTACGCGTGAGGGGAGGGGGCCGGCGCCGGCCCCCTCCCCTCACCGGTCGCGTCAGCGCTGCATCCCCGACCAGCCGTGCGGCGACTCCGGCTCGCGTTCGTCCTCGTCCTCGCCGGTGATCACGTCGGCGTCGACGGCCGTGCGGTCGTGCTCGTTGGCGAAGTCCGGCTCGGGCGTGGTGTCCAGGCCCTCCGGCGGCTGGCCGAGCGCCTCGACGTGCTCCCGGTGCGGCTCCTGGCGGTCGGTCATCTGGCTGTCCTCTCGGGTTGCGCGGCCGGGGCGTCAGATCGCCGATCCGCCCAGCAGGTCGGCGGCCTCGTCCACGGCGTACTCGCCCTGGGGGAGGGCGGCGACGCGGGTGAGCAGCGCTGCGGGCAGCTCGGCGGCGACGGCCCGGCGGTAGATGTCCACCTGGCTGATCCGTTCCTGGCCGTGGTAGATGTCGTCGAGCAGCTCGTCGAGCGGCCGGGTGTCCGGCTCCTCGACCGGCCCGGCGTCGCTCACCGGCGCTGCCGTCACGGGCGCCCCGTCGGTCCCAGCTTCGTCGGTCACGGCCTCGTCGGTCACTGCTTCGTCGGTCACTGCTTCGTCGGTCACGGCGATCAGCTACCCGGGGCGGAAACGAGCAAACCCGGAAGGGCCGGGGGCGGCCACGGTAGCGTGATGCCCGTCACGTCGGCGGCCGGAACATCGACCGGCTCCCGCCGGTTGTGACGGGTGTCGGTGTGCCCAGTGTCCCCGGGCCTCACCTGAAATGCCTTCGCGGAATACCGTCCGGCTGGAGCCGCGTCGCGCCACGCGCCGAGAGGCGACCTGCACACCGACACCAGTGGCGCCCCGGTCTTCGGCCGGGGCGCCACTGGCTTGTCCCGCCCCGCCCGCCCCGCGCCGCCGGCGTCAGGCGGGGGTGGAGGTGGGGGTGGCGGTGGTGTCGGCCGGGGTGCCGCGGCGGGTGCGGACGGCGGCGGCCAGGTCGTCGAGCACCTCCTCGGTGTCGTCCCAGCCCAGGCAGGCGTCGGTGATCGAGCGGCCGTACTCCAGCTCCCGCGTCGGGTCCAGGTCCTGCCGGCCGGGCAGCAGGAAGCTCTCCAGCATGACGCCGACGATGCCGCGCTGGCCGGCGGCGAGCTGGGCCGCGACGTCGGCGGCGACCAGCGGCTGGCGGCGGTGGTCCTTGCCGCTGTTGGCGTGGCTCGCGTCGACCACGACCCGCTCCGGCAGGCCGGCGGCCCGCAGCTTCGCCAGCGCCGCGGCGACGGAGGCGGCGTCGTAGTTCGGGCCGTCGTTGCCGCCCCGCAGCACCAGGTGGCCGTCGGCGTTGCCCCGGGTGTGCATGATCGCCGGGGTGCCGGAGACGTCGATGCCGGGGAAGACGTGCGGGACGCCGGCCGCCCGGATCGCGTCCACGGCCGTGCCGATGCTGCCGTCGGGGCGGTTCTTCATGCCGATCGCCATCGACAGCCCGGAGGCGAGCTGCCGGTGCACCTGGCTCTCCACGGTGCGCGCGCCGATCGCGCCCCAGGCGACGGTGTCGGCGATGTACTGCGGGGTGATCGGGTCGAGGAACTCGCAGCCCACCGGCAGGCCCAGCCGCAGCACGTCCAGCAGCAGCGCGCGGGCGGTGCGCAGGCCCGTGTTCACGTCGCCGGAGCCGTCCAGCGCCGGGTCGTTGATCAGGCCCTTCCAGCCCACCGTGGAACGCGGCTTCTCGAAGTAGACCCGCATCACGATCAGCAGGTCGTCGGCGAGCCGGTCGGCGACGGTGCGCAGCCGGGCCGCGTACTCCAGGGCGGCGGCCGGGTCGTGCACCGAGCACGGGCCGACCACGACCAGCAGCCGGTCGTCGGCGCGGTCCAGCACCCGGGCGACCGCGCGCCGGCCGTCGAGCACGGCCTCGGTGAGCGTCGCGTCCAGGGGCAGGTGGTGGTGGAGCAGGGCCGGGGTGGTCAACGGCACGACGCGGTCGATCCGCTGGTCGATCACGCGATGGCTGTCCGGGGACGTCACGGTGGGGTTCCTTCCGCCGACCGTGCCCCGGGGCCGGCGCCCGAGGTCGAGCCGGCTGCTCGTACGCAAAAGGGCAGGGAATCAGGCCCCTGCCCAGCCGGCTCGAAGAGGAAGTGACGTCAGATCACGGTGAAGTCACCGGCTCCTCCAGCCGGCTGTCTAAACCATCGATACGACCGCGTCACGCCGACCAGCCTACCCGACGCGGCGGGAAAGGCTCACCCCGTCGTCGGGCGGGATCACCTACGAGGTGCGCGGCCCGTTCCGCTGAGCCGCCCGCTGGGTAGAGACACCGGCATGAGCCACCACGACAGCGACGCCGACCGGATCTCCTCCCGCGCCCACCTGCTGCCCGAGGAGGCGGCGGTCGGCAGCGACGACGCGTACGCCCAGGCCGAGGCGATCCTCGACGAGTCCGACCGGCGGGAGGCCGACCGCGCCGCCGCCCCCGACACCGTGCTGGAGCGGCGTACCTCCGACGAGACGGTGACCACGGTCGAGCCCCCGGACTGACCCCGACCCCGGCCCCGGGCGGCGTGTGCCCGCCCGGGGCCGGGCAGCGGACCGGCCGGGCTGCGCCGCGCCGACCCCCGCGCGTCACGTCCGCGACCTCGGGATCGGATAGCGTCGGGCCATGCCCGACAGCGGTTTCCCCTGGCCGATCGAAACGACCCGACTGGACAACGGCCTGCGTGTGGTGGTGAGCGAGGACCGCACCGCGCCGGCGGTCGCGGTGAACCTCTGGTACGACGTGGGCTCCCGGCACGAGCCCGACGGGCAGACCGGGTTCGCCCACCTCTTCGAGCACCTCATGTTCGAGGGCTCGGTGAACGTGGCGAAGACCGAACACATGAAGCTCGTCCAGGGCGCCGGCGGCTCGCTGAACGCCACCACCAACCCGGACCGGACGAACTACTTCGAGACCGTCCCCGCCGAGCACCTGGAGCTGGCGCTCTGGCTGGAGGCCGACCGGATGGGCGGCCTGGTGCCGGCGCTGACCCAGGAGACGCTGGACAACCAGCGGGACGTGGTCAAGAACGAGCGTCGCCAGCGCTACGACAACGTCCCCTACGGCGACGCGTGGCTGCGGCTGCTGCCGCTGCTCTATCCGCCCGGGCACCCCTACCACCACGCGACGATCGGCTCGATGGCCGACCTGAACGCCGCCGACCTGGCCACCTTCCAGGCGTTCCACCGCACCTACTACGCGCCGAACAACGCCGTGCTGACCGTCGTCGGCGACGCCGCCGCGACCGAGGTGTTCGCGCTGGCCGACAAGTACTTCGGGGCGATCCCGGCCCGGGAGTCGATCCCGGCCGCGCCGGACGGCCGGCACGTGCCCCGCACCGGCGCGCCGGTCGCCGAGACCGTCACCGCCGCCGTGCCCGCCCCCCGCGTGTTCGTCGCGCACCGCACCCACCCGTTCGGCACCCCCGGCTACGACGTGCTGACCGTCCTGGCCACCGTGCTGGGCAGCGGCCGGGGCAGCCGCCTCTACCAGCGCCTCGCCGACGGCGAGCGGCTCGCCCAGCCCGACCTGGTCGGCGCGTACGGGGTGGACCTGCGGCACGCGCCGGCCCCGCTGATCGTCACCGCCACCGCCCGGGACGGGGTGACCGGCGAGCGGCTGGCCGCCGGGGTGGCCGAGGTCGTCGACGAGCTGGCCACGGTGCCGGTCACCGCCGCCGAGCTGGACCGGGCCAAGGCGCTGCTCAGCACCGCGTGGTGGCGGCAGATGTCCACCGTCGACGGCCGCGCCGACACCCTCGGCCGGTACGCCACCCAGTTCGGCGACCCGGCGAAGGCGGCGGAGCGGCTGCCCGCCTGGCTCGCGGTCACCGCCGAGCAGATCGCCGAACTCGCCGCCGAGGCGCTGCGCGCCGACGACCGGGTCACCCTGACCTACCTGCCCGAGGAGACCGCATGAGCCTGATCGCCGACCGTCCCGGGCCGGGGCTGGCCCGGCCCTACCGGTTCCCGCAGGTGGTGCGCCGCGGCACCGCCGGCGGCCGGGTCGTCGCCGCGCACCTGCCCGGGCAGAACCTGGCCGTGGCGCTGCTGCTGCTCGACGCCGGGGCGGGCCGCGAGCCGGTCGGCCGGGAGGGGCTCGGCGCGGTGCTGGCCAAGGCCCTGGAGGAGGGCACCGCGCAGCGGGACGCCACCGCGTACGCGCTGGCCATCGAGGCGCTCGGCACCGAGCTGGTGACCGGGCTCGACTGGGACTCGTTCCAGGTCAGCGTCCAGGTGCCGGTGGAGCGGCTGAGCGCCGCCGTCGCGCTGCTCGCCGAGGCCGTCCGCACGCCGAAGCTGGACCCGGACGACGTGCGGCGGGTGCGCGACGACGAGGCGACCGCCCTGCGGATGGACTGGGCCAACCCCGGCCCCCGGGCCGAGGCGGCGCTGCGGGCCGACCTGTTCGGCGCGCAGAACCGCTGGGGCCGACCCATGTACGGCGACCCGGAGTCGGTGGCGGCCCTGGACCCGGAGGACGTCACCGTCTTCCACTCCGAGTGGTTCCTGCGCCCCGGCACCCTGGTCGTCGCCGGTGACCTGGACCGGCTCGACCTGGACGCGCTGGGCGCGGCGGCGTTCGCCGGCACCGGCGGCGGCCCGCCCCCGGTCGAGGGCCCGATCGACGTGCCGCTGCGCGCCGGCCGGCGGATCATCCTGGTCGACCGCCCCGGGTCGGTGCAGTCCACGCTGCGGCTGGGCCACGCCGCCCCACACCGGGCGCACCCCGACCACGTGCCGACGAGCCTGGCCGGCACGGTGCTCGGCGGCGCGTTCACCTCCCGGCTCAACCACCTGATCCGCGAGGTGCGCGGCTACACCTACGGCATCCGGGGCGACTTCGCCTCGTCCCGCCGGTTCGGCCGGTTCGCGGTCAGCTCCGGGGTGCAGACGTCGGTGACCGCGCCGGCCCTCGTCGAGGCGGTCGGGGAGATCACCCGGACCCGGGCCGGCGGGGTGACCGAGGACGAGCTGGCGGTGGCCCGGTCGTGGCGGGCCGGGCAGCTCTCGGTCGAGTTGCAGAGCCCCCGGGCGATCGCGTCGGCGCTGACCACTCTGGTCGTGCACGACCTGCCGGACGACTACCACGCCCGGCTGCGCGAGTCGCTGCTCGCCGCCGACGTGGCCGACGTGTCGGCCGCCGCCGCGACCCACCTGCACCCGGAGGCGCTGACCCTGGTGGTCGAGGGCGACGCCGCGCTCATCCGCGACGAGCTGGCGGCCACCGGCCTCGGGGAGATCGTCGACGCCCGTCCCTGATCCGGGCGGGTGTGATTCGCGTCGCGTCCCGGCCGGCGGGGCGGCCCGGCCGGGGCGGCGATGTTCCGGCCCGGGCCCGCCCGCGCCCCCGAAATTCCGGCGCGGCGTGCGGTGGCGACGTCGACGTTGCGGCGCGGGCCCGTCGCCGGGCCCGCCCGGCCGGGGCCCGGGCGGTGGGAAAGCGTTCCCGGCCCGGCCGCCGACCTGGGTAGCCTCGCGGGCATGAGGATCGGCATTGTGGGGGCCACCGGCCAGGTCGGTGGCGTGATGCGGCAGGTGCTGGCGGAGCGCGAGTTCCCGGCGGAGCAGGTGCGGTTGTTCGCCTCCGCCCGGTCGGCCGGGCGGACCGTGCCATGGCGCGGCGGCGAGGTGACGATCGAGGACGCGGCCACCGCCGACTACGCGGGCCTGGACATCGTGCTCTTCTCCGCCGGCAAGGGCACCGCCCTGGCGCTGGCCCCCCGGGTCGCCGCCGCCGGCGCGGTGGTGATCGACAACTCGTCGGCGTTCCGGATGGACCCGGACGTGCCGCTGGTCGTCGCCGAGGTCAACCCGCACGCCGCCGCGCGCCGCCCGAAGGGCATCATCGCCAACCCGAACTGCACCACGATGGCCGCGATGCCGGTGCTGCGCCCGCTGCACGACGAGGCGGAGCTGGTGAGCCTCGTCGTCGCCACCTACCAGGCGGTCTCCGGGGCCGGCCTGGCCGGCGTGGCCGAGCTGGAGGAGCAGGTCCGCAAGGTCGCCGAGCAGGCCGCCGGCCTGGCGTTCGACGGCGCGGCCGTGGAGTTCCCCGCCCCCCGCGTCTTCGCCCGGACCATCGCGTTCAACGTGCTCCCGCTCGCCGGCTCGATCGTCGACGACGGCTCGGCGGAGACCGACGAGGAGCAGAAGCTGCGCAACGAGAGCCGCAAGATCCTGGAGATCCCCGGGCTGAAGGTCTCCGGCACCTGCGTCCGGGTGCCGGTCTTCACCGGGCACTCGCTCCAGATCAACGCCCGGTTCGCCCGGCCGATCACCCCGCAGCGGGCCCGCGAGCTGCTCGACGGCGCGCCCGGCGTGGCCCTGTCCGACGTGCCGACCCCGTTGCAGGCCGCCGGCCACGACCCGACGTACGTGGGCCGGCTGCGCGCCGACGAGACGGTGGAGCACGGGCTGTCGCTGTTCTGCTCCAACGACAACCTCCGCAAGGGTGCCGCCCTCAACGCCGTCCAGCTCGCCGAGCTCGTCGCCGCCGACCTGCGCTGACCGTCGCCGCGCCCCGGGTGTCGGCACGCGGCGTTACCCCGCCCGGGCGGCGGGTAGACCGCGGTGCCGACACCGAGAGGGGAGCACCATGACAACGGTCGGAGAGTTCATGACGACCCGGTTGGTGACGATGGACGGCCACGAGACGCTCACCGCCGCCGCGCGGGAGATGCGCGACAGCTCGATCGGCGACGTGGTGGTGACGGCCGGTGACGACGTGGTCGGCATCGTCACGGACCGGGACATCGCGGTCCGGGGCGTCGCCGAGGAGCGGGACCCGGACACGACCCGGCTCGACCAGATCACCACCCGCGACGTGATCACGGTGAGCCAGTACGACGACGCCGTTGCCGCCGCCGACCTGATGCGCACGTACGCCGTACGGCGGCTGCCGGTGATCGACGACGGCCGGCTGGTCGGCCTGATCTCCATGGGCGACCTCGCGGTCGAGCGGGAACCGCAGTCGGTGCTGGCGGACATCAGCGCCGACGACCCCAACAACTGACCGTCCGCCGCGCGACGCCGGCCCCCGAACCGGGGGCCGGCGTCGCGTCGTGCCCGCGCCGCGCCCCTCACCCGATCCGGGTGAGGTTGACCCCGCACCGGACGGGGACCCTTCCGCGACGTCGAACGCCGCGGGTCGACGGGAGGGGAGGGGCCCGATGCCGGACGCGACCACCAGATTCTTCGAGGACCTGGACCGGCGGGGGTACGAGCCGCTGCTGGTCAAGACATCCGGAACCATCCGCTTCGACCTGCACGAGGGGCAGCAGACGACGCACTGGCTGGTCGCGATCGACCGGGGCCGGATCAGCGTCAGCCGGGAGGACCGGGAGGCGGACACGGTCGTCAACACCAACCCCGTCCTCTTCGAGGACCTCGCCGCCGGCCGGGAGGACGGCATCGCCGCGATCCTGCGCGGGGACATGACGGTCAGCGGCGACGCCCGGCTGGTGGTGCAGGTGGAACGCCTCTTCCCCGGCCCGCCGACCAGCCAGGGCCCGCGCCGGCTGTTCCAGAAGCGGCTGTTCCAGAAGGAGGCACGCTGATGACGGAGGGCAACACGATCCGGATCCTCGACGGCAGCACCTTCGTCGTCTCCGAGGACACCGGCGACATCGAGGCGACCCCGAGCGAGCCCACCGGCATGTTCTCCCTCGACACCCGGTTCCTGTCCCGCTGGGTGCTGACCGTCAACGGCGAGCGGCTCAACACGCTGTCCTACGACGACCTCCAGTACTACGAGGCGCGGTTCTTCCTGGTGCCGGGGATGGCCACCCACTACGTCGACGCGAAGCTGTCGATCATCCGCGAGCGGGTGGTCGGCGGCAGCTTCCGCGAGCAGCTCACCATCCTCAACCACGACGAGAAGCCCGTCGACCTGCGGGTCCGGATGGACGCCGGCTCCGACTTCGCCGACCTGTTCCAGGTCAAGGACGAGATCGTCAACAAGAAGGGCGAGCTGTACGCCGAGGCGGAGGCCGACCGGCTGCGCCTGGGCTACCGCCGGGGCAACTTCCGGCGCGAGACGGTCGTCTCCTGCTCGCGGACCGCCAGGTACGACCGCAACGGCTTCGAGTTCAGCGTCCACCTCGAACCCAACGAGCAGTGGAGCACCGACATCGACGTGCAGACCTTCGCCCTCGGGCCGGGCGGGCGGGACCTGCGGATGGGCGTGCGGGCGCACGGCACCGAACGGCTGGCCCTCCAGCAGGACCTCCAGGAGTGGATCGCCGCCGCGCCGAAGGTGAACACCGAGTGCGAGCACCTGGCCCGCACGTACCGGCGGAGCCTGGTCGACCTCGCCGCGCTGCGCTTCTCGCCCCTGTCGCTCGGCGGCAGCACCCTGCCCGCCGCCGGCCTGCCGTGGTTCATGACGATGTTCGGCCGGGACAGCATCCTGACCTGCCTCCAGGTGCTGCCGTACGCCCCGGCGCTGTCCAAGACGACGCTGCGCATCCTCGCCTCGTTGCAGGGCACCCGGTTCGACGACTTCCGCGACGAGGACCCCGGCCGCATCCTGCACGAGATGCGCTACGGCGAGACGGCCGCGTTCGAGGAGCAGCCCCACTCGCCGTACTACGGCTCGGTCGACGCGACGCCGCTGTTCGTGGTGCTGCTCGACGAGTACGAGCGGTGGAGCGGCGACGAGTCGCTGGTGCGGGAGCTGGAGCAGGAGTGCCGGGCCGCGCTGAAGTGGATCGACGACTACGCCGACCTGGTCGGCAACGGCTACATCTGGTATGAGCGGCGCAACACCGACACCGGCCTGGAGAACCAGTGCTGGAAGGACTCCTGGGACTCGATCTCCTACCGAGACGGCACCCTCCTGCCGTTCCCCCGGGCCACCTGCGAGGTGCAGGGGTACGCGTACGACGCGAAGATGCGGGCCGCCCGGATGGCGCGCGAGTTCTGGGGCGACCCCGCGTACGGCGACCAGCTGGAGCGGGAGGCCACGCTGCTCAAGGAGCGGTTCAACCGGGACTGGTGGGTCGACGACGGCCAGTTCTACGCGCTCGCCCTCGACCCCGACGGCCGCCGGGCGGACGTGCTCAGCTCCAACATCGGCCACCTGCTGTGGAGCGGCATCGTCGACCACGACCGGGCCGGACGGATCGCCGAGCACCTGGTCGGGCCGCGGCTGTTCTCCGGCTGGGGGGTGCGGACGCTGGCCGAGGGGGAGGTCCGCTACAACCCCATCGGCTACCACAACGGCACGATCTGGCCGTTCGACAACTCGTTCATCGCGTGGGGGCTGCGCCGGTACGGCTTCGCCGAGGAGGCCGCCGTGATCGCCAACGGGATCCTCGACGCGGCCCGCTACTTCGACGGGCGGCTGCCGGAGGCGTTCGGCGGCTACCAGCGGGAGCTGACCAAGTTCCCGGTGGAGTACCCGACGGCGTGCAGCCCGCAGGCCTGGTCAACGGGTGCGCCGATGCTGCTGCTACGCACCATGCTCGGCATCGAGCCGCACGAGGGGCACCTGTCGGTGGAGCCGTGCCTGCCCGTGGGCATGGGCCGGATCGAGATGCTGGACATCCCGGGCCGGTGGGGCAAGGTCGACGCGTTCGCCCGGGGCCGGCTGGACCTGCACAACCTGGCTGACTGACGGGTCGCCACCGGGGGTGGCGGCCCGCCGCCCCCGGGTGGCGGCACGCCGTGGGAGGGCGCGTGCGGCCCTGGCGTGTCCCCACCCCCAGCAGGGTAAAGTCGCCGGATGCCGGAACTCGTGTATCCGCCCGTGATCGCCGCCGCCAAGACGATGTTCCGGGTCCTCGACCTGCGCCTGACCGTGGAGGGCAGCCACCATGTGCCGCGCACCGGCGGGGCGGTGCTGGCCAGCAACCACGTGAGCTACCTGGACTTCATCTTCTGCGGCTACGGCGCGCACGCGTCCGGCCGGCTGGTGCGGTTCATGGCCAAGCACGAGGTGTTCGCACACAAGGTCTCCGGCCCGCTGATGCGCGGCATGAAGCACATCCCGGTCAACCGGCGGGCCGGCGCCGGCTCCTACAGCACGGCGGTCGACGCGCTGCGCCGGGGCGAGGTGGTGGGCGTCTTCCCCGAGGCGACCATCAGCCGCTCGTTCACGGTGAAGGACCTCAAGAACGGTGCGGCCCGGATGGCGCAGGACGCCGCCGTGCCGCTGCTGCCGGTGGCGCTGTGGGGCACCCAGCGGCTCTGGACGAAGGGCCGCCCGAGGACGCTGACCCGCCGGCACACCCCGATCACCATCCTGGTGGGCGAGCCCATCGACCCCGCCGACCACGCCGACGCGAACGCGCTGAGCGCCGAGCTGAAGACCCGGCTGGCCGCCCTCGTCGACCGGGCCCAGCGGACGTACCCGGACACCCCGGCCGGGCCGGACGACACCTGGTGGCAGCCGGCCCACCTGGGCGGCACCGCGCCGACGCCCGAGGAGGCCGCCGCGCTCGACCGGGGCGGCCGGCGCACCCCCGCCGCCTGACCGCCGCCGCCCGGCGTCGCCGGGAGCGGGGTGCGCGGCTGGTCTAACCTCGCGGCCATGCGGAAGTTCAAGGGCGGCCGGGGCAGGTCCGTCGACCTGGTCGCGGAGGCCCGCGCGGACGCGGAACGGCGGCACGCCCACCCGCAGGCCGACGCCGGGCCGCGGGCCCGGCGTGGCGCCGCGCCGACGGCCGCCCGGCCCGCCCACACCGGGGCGCTGCTCGGCGTGCTGCTCGTGCTCGGCCTGGTCGCCTTCCCCATCGTGTCGGTCGTGATCGGCCCCGCCAGCCGGGAGCGGATCGAGGGGTACGCGTGCGCGGTCACCGGCTGCACCGGGCCCGGCATGGCCACGGCGGGCTGGCTGCTGATCACCGTGCCGTTCCTCTACGTGGTGACCGCCGTCGCGTTCTGGTCCCGGCTGCCCGGCCGGGCCCGCACGGCGGTGGCCGTGGTGGCCGCGCCCCTGGTGCTGGGCGCCTACCTGTTCATCCCCAGCCGGCGTCGCGACCTCGACGACCTCCTCGACGGCCCCGCCCGGTACGCGACGGCCACCGGCATCACCTGGGCCTGGGCGGGCCTCGCGCTCGCCCTGCTCGCCCTCCTCGTCGTCGCGGTGCTCGCCGACACCAGGAAGACGGTGCCCGCCGAGAGCAGGAGATCGGTGCCCGCCGAGCGTGGGAAGGCGGCCCTGCCGCCCGTCTGGGCGCCGCTGGTCGCGGCCGGGGCGTGCCTGGCCATGCTCGGGGTGGCCCTGGGCCGGGCCGACCCCGTGCCGGTCACCGCCGACCTGGCGTTCCCCGAGCGCACGTTCACCGTCGCGGGGGACACGCTCACCCGCACGTCCGCCGACGACCAGCGGGGCTGCGCCGGGGTGCTGGACGACGACGAGCGGCTGGCGGGCTGCGTGCGTACCGTGCGGGGAAGCTGGACCACCGACGACAGCGACGCCGTGGTGCGTCTCGCGGCGGTGCTGTTCCCGACGGAGGACGCGGCCCGCGAGCGCCGGGGGCCGCTGCGCTCCGGCACCGCGCAGGCCGGGCTCGACGGCGACACGGCCGACGTGGTGTCGACGTCGAAGAGTTGGGTGCTGTTCGTCAGCGTCGGCCACGCCGACGGGCGGGCGATCGACCGGGCCGACCGGGGCCACCTGATGTGGGCGGCGAGCCAGGTCGTCTACCGGTTCATCGGGCACCAGGTGGGGCTGCTGGTCGCGCCCACGCCGAAGGACGGCATCGGCCCCCGCACGCCCTGACCGAATCCGGTGGGGCGCAAATCCGGTGGGGCGGCGGCGGGGCGGCCGGCTAGGGTGCCCCGGTGCCCACCCCACGCCTGGAGAAGATCACCCCGGCCAACCTCGACGCCGCCTGTGAGCTGCGCATCCGCCCCGACCAGGAACACCTGGTGGAGCCGGTCGCCCGGTCGCTGGCCGAGGCCTACGTCTGGCCGGGCGTCGCCTGGCCCCGGCTCGTCTACGACGGCGACGACCTGGTCGGCTTCCTGATGGGCTTCTTCCGCATCCCGTGGAGCGAGGACGCCCCGGGCGACCTGCGCTCGGGGCTGTGGCGGCTGAACATCGCCGCCGACCGGCAGGGGCGCGGCTACGGGCGGTTCGCCGTGCGGGCCGTGGCCGAGGAGGCGCGGCGGCGCGGCGAGCGGCGCATCTTCACCACGTGGGAGCCGGGCGGGGACGGGCCGGAGGGGTTCTACCTGCGGCTCGGGTTCCGCCCGACGGGGGAGCGCAGCGGCGGCCAGACCGTCGGCGCGCTCGACCTGCCTGCTCAGCCCGACAGGGGACACCCGGTCGCGGTGTCGTAGGCGGCCTGGTTGGCGGCGACCTCGTCCGTGTGGGCCTCCGCCCAGACCTTCAGGCCGCGCATCATCTGGTGCAGGGAGAGACCGAGCTCGGTGATCTCGTAGGACACGGTGACCGGCACGGTCGGCGTCACCGTGCGGGTGACCAGACCGTCGCGTTCCAGCGCACGCAGGGTCTGGGTGAGCATCTTCTGGCTGACGCCGGCCAGGAGCCGGGACAGCTCGGAGTAGCGCATCGGCCGGGGCCCGCCCGTGCAGTCCGGGCCGCTGCCGAGGGCGGAGAGCAGGAGCATGACCCACTTACCGGAGATCCGCTCCAGCATCTTGTGGCTCGGGCACACCGCCAGGAACGCGTTGTACTCCGCCTTGCGCCGGGCCCGAATCTCGGCCGCTGTCGTCGTAGCCATCGGATGCTCCTCTCCCGCCATCGGCAGCCGCCACCCCGGACCGGCAACTACTTCCTGATGGAGAGTAGCGCCCACCGGTTGACGAGATCGTTGGTGCGCGGGGCGTTGCGGTGCAGCGCCAGGTCGTGCGCCGCGTCCTCGACCACGACGGCGTCGACCCGCGACGCGGCGCCGAAGGAACGCTTCTGGTCGGGCCCGAACGCCGCCGAGACCCCGTCCACGCGCACGTCCAGCGAACTGTGCTGCCACGGCCGGGCGTGCGCGGCGGCGGGTGACGCGAATCCGGCCACGCCGGTGGCGAGGGCGATCGCGGCCGCGACGGAGGCCAGCCAGGTCCGGTTCGTGTTCATCGGCCGATCCGATCGAGCTCGGCGACGTCCGTGTCGGTCAGGGTCACGCCGGTGCCGGCGACGTTCTCGCGCAGGTGGGCCACCTTCGAGGTGCCCGGGATCAGCAGGATGTTGGGTGACCGTCGCAGCAGCCAGGCCAGGGCGACGGCCATCGGGGTGCTGCGCAACCGGGCCGCGACCGCCGAGAGCGCCTCGGACTGCAACGGAGAGAAGCCACCGAGCGGGAAGAACGGCACGTAGGCGACGTGCTCGGCGGCGAGCCGGTCGATCAGCGGGTCGTCGTGGCGGTAGGCCAGGTTGTACATGTTCTGCACGGCCACGACCGGCGCGATGCCCTGCGCCTCGGCGACCTGCTCGGCGGTGACGTTGCTGACCCCGAGGTGGCGGATCAGGCCGTCCCGCTGGAGGTCGACGAGAGTGCCGAACGCCTCGGCGAGCGAACCGGCCTGCGGCCCCTGGGCGTCGCCCATGCGCAGGTACACCAGGTCGAGGGCCGCCACGCCGAGACCGTCGAGGTTGTCGTGCACCTGCTTGCGCAGGTCCTCGGGGCGTCGGGCCGTCGGCCACCCGCCCTGCGCGTCGCGGAACGCGCCGACCTTGGTGGCGACGAGCGGCGGCTCCGGGTACGGGTGCAGGGCCTCGCGGATCAGCTCGTTGGTCACCCGGGGGCCGTAGGCGTCGCTCGTGTCGATGTGGGTGATGCCCAGCTCGACCGCCTCGCGCAGGACGGCCAGCGCGCCCGCGTGGTCGGCGGGCGGCCCCATGACGTAGGGGCCGGCGAGCTGCATGGCGCCGTAGCCGAAGCGGGACACGACCGAGCTTCCCAGGCGCCAGGTGCCGCCGGGGAGGGAGGTGGTGGAGTTCGTCATGGCTCTACTTTTGCCCGGTAACTCTCCATCAGGCAGTACGTACTTCCAAGTGCGTTAGGCACCCGGGGGCAGCCGGGGCCCGGAAGCTGGTGGCCTCTCCAGGGGGCCGAGCCGTTGCCGGTGCGCTTCTCGATAGAGACCGCCGACCGGCAGACCAGGGAGGTCGGCTACCCCGTCGCGGTGCGGGGCAGTGTCTGGCATCGGGGGGCGGAAGTGCCCTGCGGACACTTCCGTTGACTGGCCACCGCGGGCATTTCTTCGGACCTTGGACACCTGCTGTTCGTGGCGTACGTCAAGTGTCCAAGGTCCGTGCGGCGCGGCGCGGTGGTGGCTAGGCCGGGAAATAGACGTCGACCGCGGTGAATCCGCCGGCCACGTCGCACGTCTCGCCGAACCCGAACGTGCGGGTGGTGCCCGCCGAGGCGGTGCGCGTCTCGTCGAAGTAGCAGCTGAGGTTGCCGTTGTAGCCGATGAACTCGACCGTCCGCGAGGCGCTGACCGCCTTCACGTAGCCGCTGATGTCCAGGCTGCGGTTGTAGAAGGTGACGGTGCCCTCGGTGATCGACGCGCCGTAGGTGATGCGGAAGGGCTGGGTGGTCGAGTCGGCCACCCTGATCGTGGCCACGTGAATGCGGGCCGGCGCTGTGGCCTGGGCCGGCGCTGCGGCCTGGGCCGGGGTGGCGGCCTGGGCCGGCGTGGCCATGGCGGTGGTGAGGACGGCTGCGGCGGCCAGGGCGCCCGCCAGCCTTCCGGCCTTCCCGTGTGCGATCGTCGACATTTCCTGATACCGCCTTCCAAGAATTCTTGCCCGACGATGAGCGTCAATGTCTGTAGTATGCCCGGAGTGTCTCCCGCGCGACGTCAAGGAGAACTTCGTGTTTCGATCCCGCAATGTCGCCAGCGCTGTCGCCACCGCCGTCGCGGCCATCACCGTCCTGGCCGGCACACCCGCCCACGCCGGCTCCCGACCCGGTCCACCACCGAGCCTCGACCTCGACCGGGCCGAGCTGCACCAGAGCATCGACGGCTTCGGCTACTCGATCGCCTTCCAGCGCTCCACGCTGGTCCACGACCTGTCCGAGGCGAAGCGCGCGGAGGTCCTCGACCTGCTCCTCGACCGGCGTAAGGGCGCCGCGCCGACGATCCTGCGGCTCGGCATCGGCTCGTCGGCCACCGACGTGTACGACAACATGCTGTCCATCCAGCCGACCGACCCGGGTGGCCCGGCGGCCACCCCGAACTACCAGTGGGACGGCTGGGACGGCGGCCAGGTGTGGTATGCCAAGGAGGCGCGTAAGCGCGGGATCAACCGGTTCTACGCCGACGCGTGGAGCGCGCCGGGATACATGAAGAACAACGGCACCGACGCCAACGGCGGCAGCCTCTGCGGCCTGTCGGGCGTGACCTGCGCCAGCGGCGACTGGCGGGAGGCGTACGCGCGTTATCTCGTGCAGTACGCCAAGTTCTACCGGCAGGAGGGGATCCGGATCGACGAGATCGGATTCACCAACGAGCCCGACTGGACGGCCCCGTACGCCTCGATGCGGTTCACCCCGGCGCAGGCCGCCGAGTTCGTGAAGGTCATCGGCCCCGTCGCCGAGCAGGCCGGGGTGGGGCTGGTCTGCTGCGACTCGTTCGGCTGGCAGCAGTCGGACGCGTACGCGCAGGCGATCGAGGCGGACCCGGAGGCCCGCCGCCACCTGGACCTGTTCACCGGGCACGGCTACGCCAGCCCGTCGGACCGCCCGCTGCCGACGACGGCGCCGACCTGGATGACGGAGTGGGCCCCGTCGAGCACCTCCGACGGCTGGAACGAGGCGTGGGACAGCGGCAAGGTCACGGACGGCATCGCGGTCGCCCAGCGCATCCACGACACCCTCGCCAAGGCCGACGCCAGCGCCTTCGTCTACTGGCTCGGGTCGTCCCGGGGCGGGACGGCGGCCCTCGTGCAGGTCGACAACGCCACGGACAGCTACCGGGTGTCCTCCCGGCTCTACGCCTTCGCCGCGTACAGCAGGTTCATCCGGCCCGGGGCGGTGCGGATCGGCGTGGACGGCGCGCCGGCGGGCCTGGCGGTGTCGGCCTACCGCAACGCCGACGGCACCGAGGTGGTGCAGGTCATCAACACCTCGACCGAGGTGGTGCGGACCACCGTCGACCTGCGCAGGCCGACCGCCTACCTCACCGACTCGACGCACAAGCTGGAGAAGGTCGACGGGCTCGTCTCGGGGCACGGCGCACACCGGACGGTCGAGCTGCCGCCGCGTTCGCTGACCACCCTGGTCGGTGGCCGGGGCTGAGTCGTCCGGTCTTCACCCCGCGTGGCTTCGGGGCCGCCCGCCGGCACGGAGGGCGGCCCCGGTCGCGGTGTCGGCCGTGTGCGGCCCCGGTCGTGGTGCCGGCCCTGCCTCGGCCCCGGTCAGCGGTGTCGGCCCTGGTCGCGGCCCCGGTCAGCGCGGGGGGCGGCCCGCCTGGTTGACGAAGGCGGCCCAGGCCGTCGGGGCGAACAGGAGCGCCGGCCCGGCCGGGTCCTTGCTGTCGCGTACGCCCACGACGCCCGGCAGGTTGGCGGCCACCTCGACGCAGTCGCCGCCGCTCCCGCCGCTGCGGGTGCTCTTGCGCCAGACGGCACCGGCAAGGTCAGTCATGCGCGCTCCTCGATGATCATGTTGATCATTTTCTCTGATTCTGCCTCATCCGAGGCGAGCATTTCCAGGTCGGACCAGACGTGCTCGTAGGCGGCGACCTCGGCCGGCCGGTCGAGGTAGAGCGCGCCGGTGATGTTCTCCAGGTAGACGGTCGTCGGCTCGGTCGCGGCCCGGCCGAACGCCTGCGGGAAGTCGAGCACCACGAAGGTGCCCGTCTCGCTGGCCAGCGGCGGGCCGGCGGCCAGCGGGAGGACGCGCAGGCTCACGTTGGGCAGCGCGGCCATGTCGAGCAGGTGGCGCAGTTGCCCGGCCATCGCCCGCCGGTCGGGGATGGTGCGGCGCAGCACGGCCTCGCTCAGCACCGCCTTCAGCGTGGGCGCGCTGGGCAACCGCCGGGTCAGCACGTGCTGGCGGTGCATCCGCACCTCGACGAGCCTCTCCCGCTCGGCCTCGGTCATCGTGGGATTCTTGCGGCGGAAGAGCTCGGCGGCGTATTCGCGGGTCTGGAGCAGCCCCGGGATCAGTTCGGAGTCGTATCGACGCATGAGCGTGGCGGTGCTTTCCAGCCCGACGTAGAGCGAGAACCACGGCGGGACGATTTCGCCGTACGAGTGCCACCAGCCCTTGGCGCGGGTCTCCTTCGCCAGGCCGGTGACGATCGCCTTCATGTCCTCCGGCGCGCGGTAGATCTCACACATGGCGCGGGCGTCCACCACCCGCACCGGGACGAGGCCCTTCTCGATGCGCCACACCTTCTGCCGCGAGCAGTCCAGCCCCTCGGCGGCAGCGTCCAGCGAGACCGAGGCGCCCTCGCGGAGCTGCGTGAGCAGCCTGCCGAGCTGCCGCCGGGGCACCGTCGACCCGCTTGTTTCATCCGTCATGCAACATCACCGCGCCCCTCGTGCAACATTCCGCTCCTATTCCCGCGCATTTCTTTCCTCCATTCCTCGGGGATTGATTCGAATCGAGGCTAGAGGGGGTGGGTTGTGTTGCGCAAGGTGGCGGGCGGGTTGCAATCTGTCGAATGTCGGCAGGGTGGCGCGGGGCCGAGAATGGCGTCGGCAATAGCCCGTCGCCCCCCCTGCCGGCCCGCTGTCCCGCTCGTTGCGAGTCACGCGCGGGCGGGGCGGCGCAATTCTTCGGAAAGGACGCCCGATGCGCGTGACGTACGAGGAGTACGTGGTCGCCGTCGCGCTGACCCTCGCCCGCCGGCACCGGCCGGTCTGGAGCTGGAAGCGCTGGCGCAGGGTGTGCCGCTGCGGCGCGGAGCTGCCCTGCCGGGCCCGCCACCGCATCCCGATCGGCCGCGCGCACTGGCCGGGGGAGGACGACGGCCCGCCCGGGCCGGGGCAGGGTGGCCGACGCCCGTCCGGGACGGGCGCTCGGCGCGGGTCGGGGGAGGGGCCGTGACCGGCGGCCGCCCGCCTTCGGCCACGGGCGCGCCGCTGCGGGGTGCGGAGGTGCGGGGTGCGGAGGTGCGGGGCGCGGCGGTGCGGGGCGCGGAGGTGCGGGGTGCGGCGGTGCCGAAGCCGGGCGACCTGGTGCAGGTGACCCGGGCGGCCAGCGTGCAGTTCGTCGAGCCGATCAGGTGCCGGGTCGTCCGGGTGCTCGACTGGATCACCTACGACGGGTGGGTGTGGCTCGACGTCTACCAACTCGACGGCAGGGGAGACGCCGTCGCCCGCAGGTCGATCTTCGTGCGCCCGGCCGGGCTGCGCGTGCTGCGGCCCGCCCCTGCGCCCCGCCCGACCCCCGGCCTTCGCCCGACCCCCGGCCTTCGCCCGACCGCCGACGCCTGACCGGCCGCCGCCCCGCCGCGCCCCCGTGCGCGGCGATCTTGCGGTTGTGGCCCCGGCAAAAGGGGTGAAACGCCCTTCTGTGGGGCCGAAAGTGCAAGATCGCCGCGCAAGGGTTCGGGCGCACGGTCTCCGCCGCGCGTGCTGGCGCGGTCCCGTTCGTTTTGCGGGGCCCGCACCCGCGGCACCGTTCCGCTCTTCCTGTGGGCCCGCACCCGCGGACGCCAGGCCGCCAACGCGACCAGCCCCAGCGACACCGCCGCGTCGGACAGCGCCCCGTGCACCCCCGCGGCCGTCCCGGGCCGCAGCCAGCAGCGCGTCGACGCGCCGCAGCTCGTCGTCCCGACCGAGGAGCCGGCGGCCCGCTCACCTGCGGCAGGCGGCCCTTCCCAGGTCACGCCGGCCACGACAGGTCATGGAACGCCGCCCGGAACACACCTGGCTCTCACGTCCGCGCACGCTGTCATCGTCGCCTCACGGGCCGTGTCGCGGCAGTGCCAAGATCCCGGGCCGGGTCGACTGCGGGTGACGCCCGGTCGCGCTGGCCGCCGTACGCGCTGGGGTGTGGGAACCGGTCCGCCCGCCCGGCTGGGGTCCCGGGGGCGGACCCGGCTCCCCGCGTCGGGGCCCACCGGGCCGGAGAAGCAGGAACGCGCCCGCCGCCCCTCGGCTCGCCGACGTTGGGCGAGGGGTGTGCCGAGGGTGCGGAAGGTTCGCCTGCCGCCGCGTCTCGTGCAGCATCGACTGCCGGCGACCGGGCCGCTCACCACGTGGATGAGCAGGACGCGGCCGGGCGAACGGCGTCGCCTGAATGTGGGCAGGGTGCTACGAGACGCGGGGATCCCGATCAGAACGGAACGAGCGCCTTCCCGGCCCCGGTGCCGGGGCGGATGGCGGGAAACTCCGGCCCTTTCCAGTGGCCGATCGGCGCGCGGGAGATGGCTGGAACGGCCTCGGGGGGCGTCTCCAAGCTCATGTCCACTCCCGGGTCGACGGGCCGGCGCTGTCTGTTGGAGAAGCTAGCCGCCGCCGTCTGCCCCGTCAACCGGTGAAGGCGGATCGTTACGCCTGCTCAACCCGCCTGTCGGAAGCCCGGGCGGCCGGCCCCGCCGATTCGATCCTTCGCGCGATGCGAGATCCCATTCCGCATCTTGACAGGGTTTCGGGTGCCGCGTACGTTCGCTCCAAGTCGGCGAGGCGTCAGGGTGCTGCTGGGGTGCAGCCCGAGCCTGAACCGACCGGCGACCAACCTGCTCGGCCATGCCGTGAATCCACCGGGGCCCCCGCGGCGTCGGGCCGGCTCCAGCCGAAGCGGGCACGCGGTCACCCACCCCCTTCCACGCCAGGGCAAGACCCGTCGTACCGAGACCGCAGGGCGATTCCACGCGCCAGGCGGGCGGGTTCGCAGCGGTGGAGCCCAGATCGCGCAAGCGCCTACCCGCCACCAAGAACCGCCATTGCCAGCAGTGGTGGGAACACCGGGTCACCTGCGAGCACATAGGAGCGACAAGATGATCTCTCGACGTATCGGTGCGGCCGCGGCCGTCACCGCCATGCTTCTCGTGAGCGCCTGCGGCGGGGGCGACGACGCCGGCGACTCCGCGAACGCCACGACGAAGGTCTCCGTCACGACGTTCGGCTGCGAAATCTGGAACACCTGGGCGATCTCGAAGGGCGTCTACGCGAAGCACCGCCTCGACGTCGAGCTGGTCCGGTCCGGGGGCGGCTCGGCCGCCGTCGCCGCGGTGCTCTCCGGTGCGGCCGACTTCGGCTACGTCAACGGCTACACCGCGATCAACGCCTACAACACCGGCTTCCCCATCCAGATGGTGTCCGGCGCCAACGTCAACGCGCTGCCGCCGGCCAAGCCCGCGCAGGGCGTCTTCGTCGGCAAGGACTCCCCGATCAAGTCGCCCGCCGACCTCGCCGGCAAGAAGATCGCGGTCAACGAGATCAACGGCATCAACCAGATCGTGACCGCGAGCTGGCTGAAGGCCAACGGGGTCGAGCCGGACAGCGTGAGCTTCGTGGCGCTGCCCTTCGCCGAGCAGATTCCCGCGGTGCTCAGCGGGCGGGTCGACGCCGCCCAGCTCGGCTACTCGCTGCTCGGCAACAACAACGACGGCGTCCGCAGCCTGGCGGACCCCTTCGCCAGCAGCAACAAGGTCTACATCGCGACCTACGTCGCCGCGAAGAACTTCGTGGCCAAGGGCGACGCGGCGAAGCGCTTCCACGAGGCGATGACCGAAACCGCCCAGCAGCTCAACGACCCGGCCAACAAGGACGAGTCGTTCCGGCTGCTCTCCGAGTGCCAGAAGGTGCCGGCGGAGACCCTCGCCGCCCAGCCGCAGAATGCCATCGAGGCCGCCGTCGACCTCGGCGCGCTGGACCGGATGGCGCAGCAGATGGTCGACCTCAAGATGATGCAGAAGAAGCCCGATCTTGAGCCTTTCGTCACCGACTTCGCCCGGTCCTGAACCGTCTGCCGGCGACCGACCGACCGTCAAGGGAGAGGACGTGACAGGGGTGTCGAGTCACTCGGTCGAGGTTGATGTCCCCGCCCCGTCGCCCTCCGGCGTGCCCGCCACGGCACGCCGGAGGGGCTCGACGCCCGACTGGGCGTACGGGCTGGCGGGCATCGCCACGATGTTCGTGGTGTGGGAACTCGTGGTACGCACGGGGGCGGTCTCGGCGGACTCCCTGCCGTACCCGGCGGCCACCATGCAACGGGCCGGCGAGCTACTCGTCGACGCGACGTTCCTGACCGAGGTGGCGCAGACCCTGTGGGCCTGGCTGCTCGCCATGCTCGTCGCCAGCGCCGTCGGCATTCCGCTGGGCCTGACCCTCGGCTACTTCTCCGCGTTCTACCGGCCGTCGTCCTCGGTCGTGCACGCCGGCCGGTCGATCCCCTCCTCGGCGTTCCTGCCGATCGCCATCCTGCTGTTCGGCCTCGGCACCCAGATGAAGGTGTCGCTGGCGATCTACGCGATCTTCTGGCCGATCCTGCTCAACGCCATGTACGGCGTGCGCGACACCGAACCGCTCATGCTGGCCACCGGCCGGAGCATGGGCTGGGGCAGGACGCGGCTGCTGACCAGAGTCGTGCTGCCGTCGGCGGCCCCGTCCATCGCCACCGGCCTGCGGGTGGCCAGCTCGACGGCGCTCATCGTGGTGCTCTCGGCCGAGCTGCTCGGCGCGACCAGCGGGGTGGGCACGGTGATCACCACGTACCAGCAGGCGCAACGACCCGACTTCGTCTACGCGGGGATCCTCCTCGTAGGGCTGCTCGGAATGGCCCTCTACTACGGCTTCAACCTGGTCGAACGCCTGGTGGTCCCCTGGGGCCAGGCCCAACGGGAGAGCGGACGATGAGCGAACACGGAGCGAAGCGGTCGAGCCTGGCCGCCTCGGCGCAGGCGATGGGACGCGGCGTGCAGTCGCTGTGGCTGCTCGCGGCACTGCTGGTGGTGTGGGAGATCGCCGCCCGGCTGGCCGGGTCCCTGTTCGTCCCGCCGGTGTCGCAGATCTTCGCCGCGTTCGTCGACACCTGGCTCTCCGGCTCGCCGTCGTCGCTCTTCCTCAGCGACCAGTTCCGGACCGACGTTGTGCCCAGCCTCGCGCGACTCGGCCTCGGCTACGGCGCGGCGGCGGCGATCGGCATCAGCGCCGGCATCCTGATCGGAGTGTGGCGACCCGCCGGAGCGTTCTTCAACCCGCTGATCCGGCTGGGCATGTCCGTGCCGGTGACCGCGCTCCTGCCCATCGCCATCGTGATCTTCGGCATCACCAGCGGGATGAACGTCTTTCTCATCGCGCTGGGCTGCCTGTGGCCGATCCTCATCAACACCTACGACGGGGTACGCGGACTCGACCGCACGGTGGTCACCGCCGCCAAGAGCATGCGGCTGACCCGACGCCGCTACTTCCTCCAGGTCCTGCTGCCCGGCGCCAGCCCCGCGATCTTCGCGGGAATGCGGATCAGCATCGGGATCGCCCTGGTGCTCATGGTGATCTCCGAGCTCTACGCCGCCACGGCGGGCCTCGGCTTCTACATCGTGAGCCAGCAGCGGCTGTTCCGGTTCCCGGAACTGTGGGCGGCCATCGTGCTGCTGGCGCTTCTGGGCATCCTCTTCAACGCCATCTTCGCCGTCGTCGAGAGGGTGCTGCTCAGGTGGCACCGCAACGTGCGGCCGGAAGGCGCGGAGAGCCACTAGCGGGGGCCGCGCCCCCAGTTCCCTGCCGCCAACCGCTCTCCGCACCGCCGATTCCCTGCCGCCAAACTCCCGAGCCGCCGACGACAACGACGACACCACGTAGAGGAGTCCCGGATGAAGTCCGTGACGATCCAACCGCACCAACCGGGCCCCGGCACCGACACGCCCGTGCTGGCCGTGCAGGAACTCGGCAAGTCGTACCCCTCGCGCAAGGGCGACGTCCTCGCCGTCCGCAGCATCGACTTCGCCGTGCACGCCGGCCAGTTCGTGTCGGTCGTCGGCCCCTCCGGCTGCGGCAAGACGACCCTCATGATGTGCATCGCCGGACTCCTGCCCATCACCACCGGGAGCGTCATGTTCCGGGGGGACCGCATGTCGGGCCCGCGGGACGGCGTCGCGGTCGTCTTCCAGGACTACAGCCGGTCGCTGTTCCCCTGGCTCACCGTCGAGAAGAACGTCGCCCTGCCCCTGCGGGACCGCGGGCTGCCCCGCACCGAGATCCGCGACCGCGTACGGGAATCACTGGAGATGGTGGGCCTGGCCCACGCCGCGGCGCTGCACCCGTGGCAGCTCTCCGGCGGCATGCAGCAGCGCGTCGCCATCGCGCGGGGTCTCGCCGTACGGCCCGAGATGCTGATCATGGACGAGCCCTTCGCCTCGGTGGACGCCCAGACCCGGGCCAGCCTGGAGGACCTGCTGCTCAAGGTCTGGGCCGAGACCGGCACGACGGTGCTGTTCGTGACCCACGACATCGACGAGGCCGTCTACCTGTCCGACCGGGTGGTCGTGCTGTCGCAGGGGCCGTCCGTCGTCGTCGAGGACCTGCCGGTCGAGCTGGAACGGCCCCGCGACCAGATCGCGACCAAGCAGACGGCGCTCTTCGGCGAACTCCGCGAGAACGTCTACTCCCTGGTCATGGCGTCACAGCGGCGCACCTCCCTGTCCGGCGACGCGCACTGACCCGTCATGGGCCGAGGCCCGGTCGCGCCGCCCGGCAACTATCGGCGGGCGCGTGACCGGGCACGTCGGCGTCGCGCCTGCGTTGTGGTGCGGCGCTCCGTCGGACCCGAGTCTGTGGCTGTGCTCAGCGCCTGGTCTCGTACCTCGTCAGCACCACGCCGCCAGGGAACGTCCTGGTCTCCACCAGGGTCAGGTTCACCCAGTTGTCGAGGGCGGTGAAGAACGGCTTGCCGCCGCCCAGCAGGACCGGGTGGGTGACGAGCGTGTACTCGTCGATCAGCCCGGCGCGCATGGCCCCGGCGGCGAGGGTGGGGCTGGAGATGTCCAGGGAGCCGCCGTCCTCGGCCCTGAGCCGCGCGATCTCGGTGACCGCGTCGCCGGCGAACAGACGCGCGTTCCAGTCGACCGTGCTGATCGTCGAGGAGAACACCACCTTCGGCATGTCCCGCCAACGACGGGCGAACTCGACCTCCGCCGGGGTGGCACCCGGCCGCTGGTCGGCGGACGGCCAGTGGGAACTCATCGTCTCCCACAGCCTGCGCCCGTACAGCCCCGTGCCCGTCGCCCCCACCCGGTCGGACCACCACTGGAACAGCTCGTCGTTCGGCGCGCTCCAGCCGAGGTCGTCGCCGGGCGCGGCGATGTAGCCGTCCAGGCTCAGGTTCATGCCGAAGGTCAGTTTCCGCATCGTGCCAGCCTCCCGTGGGTCCGTACTTCGGCATACAGACCAGCACGGCGCGGGAGAATCATCGGTCAGGCCACACCGAAGGCTGGCTCACCGGCGGGAGAGGCGGCGGGCACCGGGTGACGGTGTCGGCGTCGGCCCGGCTGTCCTGATCATGGGCACCGGGCCGGTGGCCTGTGGTGGTGGAGGTGCGCCCGGCAGGATTCGAACCTGCGGCCTTGGGATTAGAAGTGGCATTCACGTTCCGATCCCTGACTTCATCAGCTTCGCTAGCTGCACAAACTCTTGCTCTGGCTATCCCTGGTTGCTCTGTTGACCTGCATTCCGCACCACGAATAGCACCACGGCCAGCCAAGGTGGGGCCGAGCGAAGTGGTGACTGACGGTAGTCTATCGATGGGTAGCCGCCGGTGTGATTCAACTTTCTGCACGTCTTCACGGCGGCCCTGAACGGGCCGCACGCGCCGCCGCCAGGGGTGCGCGGCCTGCACTTCGCTGTTGCTCCGCTCCGGCCACGCAGAACGGCCGGCGACTGGCGCGAAAGCGGGGGAGCCCGCGGGGCCGCCGCAGAACGACAGGCCGTTAACCGTCAGGGGTGGGCCGGCAGCAGGCCGGGCCGCGCGGCCCACAAGCCCGCGCGGCGCAGGGGAGCGCACGCCGGCCGCGTTCGCGATCTGGCGGCGATAGCGGGCTGTGGCTACTGCGCCTCCGGCGGGGGCGCTCTGGCTCCAGGATGGCCAGGGCTCCGTCGGTGAGCCGCGGCCGTCGGTAATTGCGGTAGGTCATCCCACCTGCCATCGACCCAGGCAAGCCGAGTAAACCCCCGCCCGTTCCCAGGGGCGGCTCGATGGCAGACGGGATGGTAGCCACAACGTGGCTTGCCTACGAGATCTGTGTAGGTGATGGTGTTTTGAGGGACAGAATCTCTCCGAGTAGAACATATGTTTCGAGGAACAGATACCTCGCTTCTGAGAGTGTCACGTCATTGTGAATTCCGGTGGAGACTCGGTCATATATTCCTCGCATCGCCTGCCGAAGGCGACCTTGGCGACTCTTGCTGCTGGTGCATTGTCGGACAAAGGCATCAATCCGGTTCAGTACGTTTGACTTGCGTACGTCGACCTTCTGTTCTCCATGCTGAATCGGCTCTTCCTGTGGAGGGAATACAGCATCAGCAAAGCTGTCAATAAGGCGTCGGCATGTGCTCATGGCTTGGCTGATGGCTTCAGGGTCGCCAGCATCCAGGCGCTCGATGATCGACTCAACCTTCGTGAGTGCTGTGCCGCTCAATGGGGCGAGCATCGAGTCGATATGCTGCCGAGTCGACTCGAACAGCTCTC
Organism: Micromonospora carbonacea; assembly: GCF_014205165.1. Classification (NCBI taxonomy): domain Bacteria; kingdom Bacillati; phylum Actinomycetota; class Actinomycetes; order Micromonosporales; family Micromonosporaceae; genus Micromonospora; species Micromonospora carbonacea. The sequence goes on from NZ_JACHMZ010000001.1 coordinate 992,887, forward strand.
CTTGTGATTCACTGAAGAGCAGTTCATGATACGTTCGGGTCGCGATTTCGTATAGGTTTGCGATTACGGCAGAGCGAATGGCGGACAGTTCGGCAATGCTGCTCGTGACCTGGCCTACGTTTCGGTAATGGGCATTCAGTGCGGTGCTCAAATGTTCGCCGCTAAGGCTGGGTGTGTGGAGAGTGCTCAACATTCCCTCTAGGGATTTGATGCTTGCAGCAATCGCCCCAAGGCTCCCTGTCTTCGCCCGCTCTTCACCCTTTTCGTTCTTGTATATTCGACCCGAACGCTTCAGGTGTGGGCGCGTCGATTGATTGAAGGTGTAGCCATTTAGTTCTAGTTGCAGCCATTGCAGGCTATCCTCGTCGCCGATCAATCGGGCGAGCCGAGAAGCTTTGAGTAGCAAATTCTCGGCGTCGACTCGACTAAGCTCGATGTCCTCAAGAAGATCTTCAGCTAGTCTCAGTGCTTCAGTCTGCTTCTTCAGCACAATCTTGACCTTCCTTACCAAGTGAGGCGCTAGCACGGGCAAGCCTGCTTACCCGGACTTTTCCGACGTCCGACTCATCGCTCGGTTGGCCGGGGGCACCCTGAGGCCGCACGAGGCTGTCAGCCCATGTCATGCGCGACGAGGCTGTCGGGCATAGTAGCTAGCCGGCGGCGGCCGAGGCTACTGAGATCCTGCTGGCGCACGCCAGTGAAGCAAGCCCATGAGGAGCAGGGACAGGCGGTCGATGGCGATGAGCACGGACAGGCGCATCGCTAGGCCAGCCCCGTGGGCCCAGAGGCCGCAAAGCGTGGCGATGCCTGAGCGTGGGACCGCTGCCTAATGGATGCTGTCGACAGCCACGGTGATTGCGACAAGACGCTACATGGACAGCCGACAGTGGCCGGGCACGGATAGTCGCCCGAGGCCGCGAACGCGGACGGACACTGCCGGACGGAGCGCCCAGGACTTACAAGAGAGGGGTCCTGCTCGTGAGTGCCGTACCGGTCGGCGGCGGGTGGTCGGTGGTTGTTGTGGGGAGGGCTGAACCATCTCGGCATCTCGGCATCTCGGCATCTCGGCAAGGGTGCTGTTGACCTGCGAAAACGCGCGTGCCGAGATCGTTCAGGTTCTGCGGCGTGAACTCGGCAACCGGGTTTCATCTCGGCAGAAGGTTGCCGAGTTGCCGAGATCGAATCTGGTCGACCGGTCTAATCTCGGCAGTCTCTTTGCCCTGCTAGCTGGCCGGTTTCGCCGAGTTGCCGAGCTGCCGAGTTGGTTCAGCGGGTTCAAGCGTCGTGCTGCTCGACCCAGAAGACGGCCCGGTTACCGCGCTCGTGTTTGCCGGCTCGAACGACGTGGTTGCCGCGCCAGCGTCCGGCCTGCCCGGTGAGCAACCGGCCGAGTTGCAGCGGGTTGGGTAGGCGTCCGGCGTGGGTGGTGATGAACTGCCCGTCCCACGGGTCGTTGATGTCGCTGCCGAGGTGCATCGGCTCGGCGTCTCGGCGTAGGTCGGCGGCGGTCATCGCTCGACTGCCGTGGCGGTCGTGCCAGGTGGTGAGGAACGCGCGCCAGCGCGTCTCGTCTTCGTCGATCTCGCGGACGTTGGTGGCGTTGGTGAGGAATCCGTCGATGCCGTGGTGGGCGAGGAACCCGCCGAGGGCTTGCGCCCACGGGGTGAACTGCCGCATCGACACCCCGGTTACCCGTGGTGCTCCCTGGCGGGTCCAGTCGAGGACGAGGACCAGGAGGTGCCACAGGACGGTGAGTTGGTTGGCGGGGTCGGTGATCCACTGGTCGAGGTGCGGGATGCCGAACCCGGATTGGTCCCGCAGCTCGGGGCGGGGCATGTTCGGGTCGAGGTGGACGCGGACGGTGCGGGAGGCCATGTCCCCACCGACCTGGAGGTTGTTGCCGGTGGCCATCCACAGCCGGTCGTTGACGGTGGCGACGTTGCGGGACACGCCGAGCTGCCGATCTGACCACACGCCGGTGGTGACGAGCTGGGCGAGCACGGCGGAGTCGATGACGGTTCCCTCGGCGAGGTTGTCCCAGATCACCACCCCCACCTGTTCGGCGAGTACGGCGGTGATGGACTTGCGTAGCTCTTCGTCGGAGTACGCCCACGGCATGATCCGCTGTCCGTAGAGCATGCCGGGACCAGCGGTCAGGATGGTCTTTCCGGACGATGGCATGGTCGCGTCGATCAGCGCGAACGGCGTCAGCGAGCGGGTGAAGTGCCGCAGGATCGGCGTGGCCAGCAGGGCCACGTAGTTGGCTCGGTCGGCGGCGCTGGCCCACGGGAAGTCGCGCAGGAACCGGCCGAGCAGGAACGCGCGTGCTTCCCGCACTTGCTCGGCGGTGGGCTCATCCGGCACGGGCGGCAGGGCGACCTTCGACGCAAGGTAGAGGCCGGTGGCCGGGTCGTAGCCGGGGCGCTGCAACAGGGTGCCGTCGCGGCGCAGGACCGGGGCACCGATGATCCCGCGCAGCGCCGGCACGTTCGGCCACGTCTTCGCCGCGAGCACGGACGACAGGATCTCCCTCGGCGGGGTCACCTCCTCCTCGAAGACCTCCGGATTGCCGCCGTCGCCCTTGCGGGTCTTGAGCCGGTACACGTAGGCGTGCTCGGCGAGCAGCCCGGCGAGCCCGGCCGGGGTGACCGCACTGGCGGCGACGGGTAGCGGGGAATCGTCGTCAGGGCCGGTGGTCAGGCCACCGGAGACGGCTTCCATGTGGACCAGCGACCCGGCCGACACGTACGTGTCAGGTAGGACACCGTCGACCAGCGCGGCCTTGAGGACCCGGATGGTTTCCGGCCCTGAACCAACCTGCAACCGGGGGGCGCTCATGCCGCCACCACCCGAGGCTGCCGCGCGCCGACCCGTAGGCCGGACGCGATCGTGCGGGCGATCTCACCCGGCCGCAGCCCGATGGACAGGGCGGCGGGTTCGAGAACCGCGGTGACGTCGTCGTCGGTGAGCGCGCCCCCGGCGGCGAGCTGCCCGAGGGCGACGGCGGACGCGAACAAGGCGTGGTTGCGGCGGCCTTCCGGCGCGGAGGTCAGGTGCGCCACCTGCCGGTGGATCGCGGCGGAGATGTACCGGCCGCGCCGGTCGACGTCGAGGGTCACCGTGACCGCCTGCCGGGCCGGCGGCGGGGCGGGCGCGATGAGCTGGCCGAGCCAGTCGGGCAGAGGGGCGGGATCGACGTCGAGCGCGACGGTGTAGCGCCGGCCGTGGGCGGTACTGCCGGCGGCGACGACGTAGCCGCCGTGGGCGCGGGTGTCGACCAGCCACCCGAGCGCCCCGGCGGTGTTTCGCAGCGTCGGCCCGCTGGAAGGGTGGCGGTAGTAGAGGTGGGTGCCGCCTCGCCCGGTGGTCACCGTGTACGTGGTTTCGATGCGCTGGCCGTGCTGGTGGCAGACGGTGGCGAAGACGTCCACGCCGTCGCCGCACAGGTCATGGTCGGCCGGCGGGATCTGACCCGGCTTGGGCACGTCCAGGTCGACCACCACGAGCCGGGACGGTCCGCAGGCGAGGCCGATTCCGTACGGTCGGACCGACCATGCTCGGCGGATGCGGTCGGGGTCGGTGGTGGCGCGGGCTTCCCAGCCGAGGTGCCGGCCGGCGGCGCGGCAGCGGGGGTCGGTGCGGTCGCACCGGTCGGCGGCGTGGTTGGGAAACGCGGGCCGCTTGTCGTCGGGGCGCAGCGGGAAGACGTGCCATCCGCGTGCGGCGTGGGCGAGTGCGGCGGCGAGCAGGTCGAGGTGGGACATGGTGCCTCCGATCGGTGGGTGCGGGCGGGGTCAGCGGCGGTGGGTGAGCAGCGCCCAGATCACGAAGCCGGCGACCGTGATGACGGCGGCGGCGGTGAGGGCGGCGGCGGTGAGGTCGCGGATGAGCCAGCCGGTGACGCGGGCGCGGGTGAGGGCGGCGTCGGCGTGCCACGCGATGCGTTCGACGCGGCGGCCGAGGGGGATACCGAGAGTGATGCCGAGGATGGTGCCGAGGGCGAGGGCGGCGAGCGCTACGGCGGCCGGGTTCATGGCTGCTCCCTGGTTGTGGGCGTGGTCGGCCGGCCGTGGATTCCACGTGGATTCCACGGCGGGTTTGTCTAGGTGGGGGCCGTGGAATCGGTGTGGATTCCACGTGGATTCCACGGCCCCGACAGGGCTGCGTCAGGCGGTGCGCAGGATGCGGTACCGGCCGTTGCGGTTGATGGCCATCAGCAGCGGTTGGTTACCGGCGGTGAGTTCGGCGAGGGCCTTGGACAGCCACTTGGCCGTGTAGCCGGTCGCGGCGAGCACGTCACCCAGGTCGGCCGGTCGCACCTCGGTGTGTCCCTGGGCGGCGAGGGCGGTGATGTGCTCGCGCAGGATCGCGCGGGCATGCTCGGGGCTGGACTGCTGGGGCAGAGCGAGGGAGAACCGGCGCGGCGTGGGGGTGGTGTCGAGTTCGTGTGAGGGGTCGACGTCGTCGGGCGGGTCGTTGGGGTTGACGCCGGGGCGGGCGGCCATGGCGGGCACCTCCTGGTCCTCATCGTCGTCGGCGGCCGGTTGGGGGCCGGGTGACGGCTTGACGGTGTCGGTGGGCATGACAGGCGCGAGAGCACGCGCGGTGACCGGGTCGAGCGGACGGCGGACGGCGGTCCAGCCGGTGACCGCGGCGGCCAGGTCGGCGCGCTGGGCGAGTTCCGAGCGGCAGGGGATCGGCCACCGGCCGGTGGGGATGCCGGGCGACTCGATGTAGAGGTAGCCGGGTTTGCTGCTGCCCCACGACTCGGGGGAGGCTCCGGCGTCGACGGTTTCGCCGGACAGCGCCAACGACGGGTCGTCGCGGCTGTCGATGCCGAAGCACACGTTCGTAGCGAACTGGCTGCGGAGGGAGGTCGGGGCCCGGTCGTGGGTCCAGCGTTGCTGGGACAGCACGAGGGAGATGCCGGCCGACCGTGCCCGTTCGGCCACCTGCACCAGCGCGGGGTGACCGGACCACGCGGCCGACTCCTCCACCCACACCGTCAGGTGCGACAGCGAGCATCCCGGCATCCACTCGGTCAGGTCCTCCCGGCCCAATGCCTCCGTGCGGGCGGGGATGACCTGCTCGGCGAGGACGTCGAAGAACGCTTCCGCGTGGTCGTCTTCGGTGACCAGCAACGTCAGCCCGGCCTTGACCGGCTTGATGGTCTGGTCCCGCTTGACGGTGTCGACGACGATGAGCGCGCCGTCGGTGCGGGTCAGGTAGTCGGTCATGACCACCAGGGCCCATTCGGTCTTGCCCGAACCCGTCATGCCGGTCGCCCGGACGTGGGTGGCGGGGCGGACGCCGGGCCGGCCGGTGAGCCACAACCCGACCTGCTCGCCATCCTCGGCGATGCCGAAGCGAAGCGGAGCGTCCCCAACCGATCGGCCGGGGGCGGACGGGCCGGCCCACGGGATCGTGTCGCGGAGCTGGTCGACGGGCACGACTTCGATGCGGCCGCTACGGACGCTGTCGGGGTCGCGGTGCACGCGCACGGCGGTCGGGGCGACGTCGAGGGCGGAGGCGATGGACTCGCGGGAGCCCTCGACGTCGGAGAGGGTGTCGCCGTGCGGCATGGTGATCGACGCTTTGACCTTCGCCCCGTCGATCTTCGGTCGGCCGATGCGGGCGTCGCGTAGCGCGGCGACTGCCTCGGCGAGCCCGCCTCCGGTGGTGCGGGCGGGTTGCTCGTCGGGGTTGGCCTTCGCCATCAGCCGCATGACCGCGACCGCGACCGAGGCGGCGACGGTGCCGCCGGCCCATATGTCCAGCCACGGCCGTTCCCAGGGTGCGCCGATGGTCGCCCCGAGGGCCCACACCGACCCGGACGCGGTGAGCAGGGTCGCCACCCGCTGCCGGATGACACCCCGCGCCCGGCCGGTGGCCCAGGTCAGCGCGGTGAGTCCGCCGCCGGCGGCGGTGATGCCGGCGGCGGCCCACGGGTTGCTGCCCCACCAGTGGTGCGACGCGGCGGCGGCCGGCCAGGCGAGCAGGCAGCCGGTGGGGCAGGCCAGGTAGGGCAGGAGCGCCGAGCGCAGATCGACGCCGTAGGTCATCGGGGACAGGCCGCTGTTGCGGGGCATCCGGGACGGGCGGGGCCGCTTCATCGGCCACCCCCGCCGCCGTTGGTGAAGCGGAAGTCGGACTTGCGGGGCCGGTGGCCGACGGCCTCCAGCTCGGGCAGGTAGACGGCCTCGAAGCGGGTCGACGCGGTCACGATGTACTGCGACGCGACCACCAGGGCATCGGAAGCGTGGGTGATGGGCTTGGCGACCTGGCGGGCGCGCGCCCGGCCGGTGAGTCCGCCGATTACCACCCCGCCGGAGACGGCCCGAAGCCGGGCGTCCAGCTCGGAGGCGGTCACGCCCAGCTCCAGGGCGGCGGCGTGCAGGATCCGGCGGGTGTCGTTGAACCACTGGGACAGGGCGACGTTGTCGGTGAGGGCGTCGGCGCCGGTGAAGATGCCACGCTGATCGTGGGTGCCTGCCATGCTGATGGTTCTCCTTCGTGGAGGGCCGGGCGCGGAACGTTTCTCAGGCGTGCGCCGCGCCCGGCGCAAACAGGTGAGGTGGGCCGGTCGGCCCCCGCACCCACCCGAACCCCTTCCGGGGTGCGGGTGAGCACGGCCGGGTGACCGGTCAGCCGAGCAGCAGGACCAGGGCGGCGGTGACCGCGGTGCCGGCCAGGCCGCACAGGAGCAGGTCGACGGCGGTACGGACGCGGCGGTACTTCGCCACCGTCGTGCGTGACAGCCACACCAGCTCGTGCGCCCGCAGCGACGCCATGCTCAGCGGCGGCAACGCGGCGTCGGTCATCAGGTCACCCGGGGCGCTGACGGCGTAGCGGTCGGGGCCATGCCCGCCGCCGAGCGACGGACGCACCGCGCACGCCAACAGGGCGACCGCGACACCGATCACCGTGACCGTTATCGCTCCGGTGGGGAGGGCGGGTGCGGGCAGGTCGGCGCGGGCCAGCACGGCCAGGCCGACGGTGAGGGCGGTGCCGGCGAGCGTGAGCAGCGTCGAGGCTTTCGCGTCCACGCGCACCAGCTCGGCGCGCACGGTGGCCAGTTCAGTGGTCAGGAAGCTGGTGTCTGGCACCATCAGAGGTCTCGCCTTCCATCAGGAGGAGTGAGGGCCGGCGGCACGGCATGGGTTTCCAGGCCAGGGGCCGTGCCGCCGGGCGTAGCTAGTCGTCGGCGTGCATCAGGTGCGCGAGGGCCGCGCCCATGCCGAGTACGGCGACGGGTAGGCAGGCGACGAGGGTGGTGATCCACCAGGGGGCCGAGGTGACTCCGGCGGCGATCAGCAGGTGGTAGGCGACCTGGCCGAGTGCGCCGATGGCGAGGGAGCCGAGGGCGGACCACTTGGCGAACCGGGCCGCCCGTGCGGGTACGCGGCCGGAGAGCCACACGTAGAGGGCGAACGCGCCGTAGGTCTCGACGCCGATCGGGAGGGTTATGGCGGTGTCGATGACCCACCCGGACCCGATGCCGGGCAGGAGGTTGACCTTCCCGAACCCGGTGAGCTTGCCGAGGCCGACCCAGCCGCCCCAGATGGCGACGAACGCGGGCAGGGCGAGCAGGATCACCGGCCACACCACCGCCCGACGCGACCGCGCGGGCCGAATCTTGGTACCCGGGCTTTCGACCATGCTGACCTGCTCAGCCGGCGACCCGGCCACCGGCGGCGGGGCGGGGGTCGGGTCCGGTGCGGTCTGCTCGGGCCGCTCGGGCGTGTCCGGGTCCGTCCCGTCGGTGTCGGTGTCCGGGGTGGGGTCGACCGGGACCAGCACCGGCCGGTCGGCGAGGCTGCCGCGGAGCACCATCGCGGCGTGCAGCGAGTCCGCCCGGTCCTGCTGGGCGCGTTCCTCCCGCAACCGGGTCAGCAGCTCGTTGGCCTTCTCCGACCCGATCCGGAACCGCTTCATCAGCCGGTTACGCGACGGCAGCGCGTCCAGCTCGTGAGCGAGCTTCCGGGCCGCCGGAAGCAACTCGTCCACGGGTTGCGGGTAGCGGGTGCCGTTGATCGTGGGGGCGGTCATCGGGTGTCGTCCTTTCGGGTAGTGGTGGGGGCGGTGCAGCACTGGCCGTCCGGGGCGGGACAGCCGTGCAGGCACGCGCCGCAGGACTGCTCGATGCAGTGCTCGCCGGTGTCGTCAGCGGCGCAGGCCACCGGGTCGCAGATGCAGCAGGCGGGGGGCATCAGCCCACCGCCACGGCGGCGAGCGCGTCGGCGGTGGCCGTGTCCAGCGGCGACACGTCGAGGTAGTCGGTGGCGTCGGCGTAGATCTCCCAGCCGTGCCACGTCGGGTAGGCGTTCAGGGACCGGACCGGGCGACCGTCGTTGTTGACGCGCTCACGCTCGGCGGTCAGCAGGTTCGGGGCGTTCAGGCCGGCGGCGTCGAGCCAGGCACGCAGCTCGCCGACCGACCCGAACGTGATCGCCATGGAACTGCCGTCGCTGTGGACACGGATGCTGGTCGGGGCGGCGAGCAACAGCAGCTCGGCCATCACCGCGCGGTGGCTCTTGCGGTCGGTCATCGCCGGGTCTCCTTCATCTTCGGGGTCGGCAGGTTCAGCGCGTGCCCGATGGCGAACGGGGCGAGCATCACGGCGGGACCGCCGAGCAGGATCAGCAGCAGAAGCAGCCAGGTCACGGGGCACCTCCAATCGACTGGGGAGAGCAGGCCGGCTCGGTGCAGGTCAGCAGGTGGGACGGCAGCCGAGGGGCGACGGTCATCACGCGACTCGCGGAACCGGAACACCGCGTACCGCGAGCAGGGCCCGCGCCTCGCGGAGCACCCGGCGCTGTGCGCGGCGCAACCGCTGCCAGTCCATTTCGCTCGGTACGGCGTCGCTGAACAGGAGCGTGATCTGAGCGTCGAGCAACATCACCTCTGCCTCGATCAGCGGCATCTCCTGCTCGATCGCGGCGAGGTCGGTGGTGCTCGGCTCCCGGAACTCTTCGGGGTGTCTCTGCGGCTCAGCCACGTCGGCTGTCCTTTCGATCTAGAAGGGGTTCGATTCAGAGATGCGATTCTCTGTTGCGCAACAAGGTAGCGATACGCGGCGAGGTTGCGCAAGTGGGTAGCGGTAACGTTGTTCGGGTGACTGACCCTCGGGACGAACTTTCAGCAGCTACGAAGCGCTATCGGCGTACCGAAGCGGCCCATGAAGCGGCGCGTGAGGCCGTGGTCGCGGCTGTCGTTGCCGCGCTCCGGCAGGGCGTGGGGCCGACCGAAGTTGAGCGGCTGTCGCCCTTCAGCGGTGCGTACATCCGGAAGCTCGCGCGGCAGAACGACGTGCCCGCCGCGCCTCCCGGCCCCAAGCGCGCGGCTCGGTGAGGGCGGGCGGTCAGCTGGCCTTCCGTCGCGTGTAGTCCTCGGCGTTGACCAGGCCGGTGGTGAGCGCGGATTCCTCCATGTCGTCGAGGACCCGAGCGGGGATGACCAGTCGGCCACGGACCTTGATGGCTGGGAACTGCCCAGCGTGGATCGCTCGGTACAGCGTCACCTCCGACATGCCGAGGATGGTGGCAACCTCCGACACGGAGTGGAAGCGGGGGCGCGGGTGGTGGGTGATCGTGCGTACGGTGCTCAACCTGATCTCCTGAACCATCGGGGCTTGCTCTTGCCGTCTGGAACCAGTGAAATCGATGGAAGGCGCTTCGGCGACGCAAGTTGAGTGCAAGGCCCGGCAAGGCAGTGCAACCCTCAGCCACGGGAGACGGAAATGACGAGGATCGAGCGGTGGACCGGCGCTCTGGCTTGTCTTCTCCAGTCGGCATCGGGTATGACGAACGAGAGCTTCGCGACGTGGCTGGGAATCGCGGTCAGAACCGTCGCCTACTGGCATAGTCGGCCGGACACCGTGCCCGGAAACTCCAATCAGGAGATTCTTACTGCGGCGCTGGACCGGGTATCCGATGCGGTGCGGGATCGCTTCTTCCGTATGGTTTCGGATTCGCTCAAGCAATCCGGAATTCCTCGTACCGGAAACGTCGTTCTCGACGTTGTGAGTGACGCCGCGAATTCTGTTGTCAATGATCCTCTGTTGACCAGCGGCCCGGTCGGAGCCGAATCGATCGAGTCGTTACAGGAGGAAATGGCGCTGCTGGCGCGTGCCGGGGGGATGGCCGCGTTCGACACGTTCACCAGCGCCCGTCGTCTGCGGGATGAGGCCAGGAAGCTGGCTGAGCGTACCCGCAGGCCGGGCGACCTCGCTGACCTGTACGTCATCGTCGGCCAGGGGACGGCGCTCATGGCGTCCACCGCGTTCGATCTCGGGCACTGGAACGACTCGGCGGCGCTCGCGCGGGCTTCCACCCAGTACGCGGACCTTGCCGGGCACGCTTCGCTCAAGGCGTGGACGTACGGACTGCAAATGACGTTGGCGAACTGGCGCAACGAACCCGATGCGGCACTGACCTACTTCGCTCGCGCGATGCGTGCGGCTCCCGAGGGTGAGCCGAGACTCCGGCTCCGATACATCGCTTCCCGCTCTCACGCGCTGCTGGCCGACGCGGAATCGGTTGCCGGGGTATTGGAAGCGGCCCGGCGTGATCGGGATATGGCGGCTTCCCGTCCCGATGATCTCAGCCGGTCGATCGGCGGCGAGTTCGCATTCGGGGAAGCCAGAGCGGCGGCGTGCGCGGCGGCGGCCTGGCTGGATCTGCGCAACGGCGAGCAGGCGGCGAAGTACGCCCGTGAGGCGTTGCAGGTCTACGAAGCGCTGCCGCTGTCCCGCCGTCCGTACTCCCAGATCAACGGGACGCAGATCGACGTGGCCGCTGCTCACCTGCACATGCGCGACCGAGACGGCGCGGCCGAAGCGTTGCAAGGCGTTCTCGACCTACCGGCGCAGAAGCGGAACGTGTCGCTGACCGGGCGGCTGGAGAAGGTCGGTCGGCTACTGACCACGCCCGCGTGGCGTGAGGACTCGGAAGCGCAGCAACTCGCCGAACGAATCTCCGTCTGGCTCGCGGAGACGTCAGCCCGTCCGCTCTCCTGACGCTCGCCACGCGGCGAGCACCCGCGCTTCCTTGTCACGGCTGAGCCCGATCTCGTTGGCCCGGTCGTGGGCGCTTACCTCCCCGGTCTCGACCAGCCACCGCCAGGTGTCGGCGACAGTTTCGGCCAGCGGCCGGCAGAACAGGCCGGCTCGGTGAGCGCGGGACGGATCAACTCGCCAAACACCCTCGAAGGTGCGCCAGAGCGGCAGCTCGGACCACTGCCGCACGCCCTGGTGGAGAAGCACGTCATCCGGCACCCACTCGAACTGCGGTGCGGCGCCGGTCGCGTCGGCGCACGACGCGAGCAGCTCCCCGAACGTGGCCTCGCCGACGGGGGCGCAGACGTTGAACGCGCCGGAGATGCCCTCGGCGGCGGTACGCAAGGCGAACGCGGCCAGGTCGCGGACGTCGACGGGCTGAATCGACCGATCCGGCGAGCCCGGTGCGAGAACCGTCCCGCCGGCAGCGACCCGGCGCAGCCACCAGGGCAGCCGGCCGACGTACTCGCGCGGACCAAGCACCACACCGGGCCGTAGGACCGTTGTCCGATCCGGGCCGAACGCGGCCAGTGCGGCAGCCTCGCACCCCGACTTCTGGTAGCCGTACTGCGTCGGTCCGTCTTCGGTGTCGGTGCCGTAGTCCGGCCCGGCATCCGGTGGGCAGTAGAGCACCTCGGATTCCTCGCTGAGCGGCTTCACCGGCCAATCCCGGTAGACGCTCACCGTCGACATGAAGACGTACCGGCCGGCGACGGGATCCAGCGCGCGAGCCACGTCGAGGGTGTTCCTCGGTACGTAGCCCGAGGTGTCCACCACGGCGTCCCACGGCCCGGCGGCGGCCAGGGCATCGACGTCGGCCGGCTGCGTCCGGTCCCCTCGGATCGCGTGTACGCCGTCAACGTCCGGCCCGGTGGAGCCCCGGTTGAACGTGGTCACCTCCCACCCTGAGTCGAGGGCGGCTGTCACGATCGTGTGGCCTACGAACCAGGTTCCGCCGAGAACCAGCAAGCGCATTGGACCATCATGCCGAGAAGGAGCCGCCAGGGATGCACGGGGATGTCTCCTGGTGAACATGGGGTCGAGCCTGACTGTGACCTGTTGGCGAGCTGGCCTGTACTTGGATCAAGAGCGCCGCGCGGCGCGGGTCGGGGCGCGGCAATCGGCTCCTGCGGAGCCGCCGCCCCGGCTGCCTGCGGAGCCGGGGCGGAAGGTCAACCGGCCCGCAAACCACGCCGACACCCTGAATCCCGAGAGTCACCGGCAGCGAGGGCCCGTCTGACCGGCGTAGCGGCACCCGACGAGCTGCCCGGATCCAGTGGCCGAAACGTCGGCGGGTTGCGCCGCGGATGCAGGCTAGAAAGACCGCCTTCGGCCGGGAACTCCGGCTCCGGGATGGTCGGGATGCTCCGGCCTGTGTGGGTCGATGGCAGACGGGATGGCAGCAAGTTGAGCTCAGGTCGGGCCTTCTGCCGCTGCAACGTCAGTAGCCAGTCGTGTTTATGGGCACCGATCGTGTGAGTAGGAAGTCGTACCTTTGCGTAGTTTGAGAAGTGGGCGATTAGCCCACTGCGGCAGATCGTCGCAAGTCTGACGTGACTTGAGCTCGGACAGGGGTATCGTACGAACCTTGCCTGCTGTCGCGTCGAGAAAAGTGATTTGGTCTTCACTCTGCTGTAACGCGTATATCTTGCTCGGTTTGACACTTGGGCCAATATTTGCGGATTCTGCCGGCAGCCACATCGATCCTGAAACTATTTCATTTAGAAATACCACGAGAATCATTGGGAGGATGGTCGATGTGGCCCCCTTTGGCCATGAAGTGCTTTCCCTGTCGCTACCTGCATCTACCAATGAATAAGCCCCCCACAGTATTCCCAAGAATGTGGCAAGGATAACCATTATTGCCGGCAGGAGGAAAAATGCTGTCCCGATTATAGGAAGAGCGCTTCCGCTGGCGGCCAGCCTTAATGGTGATACGAATTCTTCTGAACCGGACTTCTTGGCTCTCGTGAGCTTGTGTGCGGGAAACCAGATCGTCCATGCTATTAGGGCCGCCAGGGAGAGCATCCACACTATGGGGGTTAGGACTGATACTAGCAATCCCTGAATGTTAAGTGTCTTAGCGAGATGCAAAAATGTTGCCCTATCGCCCGCCGAGACGACAAATATTTTGAACGAGGCTAGTAATGCCCCTATGAGGGGGATGGCGACCAAGGGATCCATGCCGTGGTCGCGCGTGAATGAAAGAAGGCGCATGAATGGTGGCGTTGCTGTTGGTGTCCGGACTTTTCGCTGAGTTGGTATTTCTTCAGAGAAGTCTTTGACTTCGCCAAATTGGTTGTTGGGTCGCGTTCTGCGCTTTCCCCTGTTGGTCATGTGTCTTCCGCCTTCGCGTGGCCAGCTGAGCTGGCGGGATGCGGGTCCTCGGATTGATGGTAGCGAAATTGCTTGCGTAAGGAAACGGCTGCTGCTTGGTTGGAGCGCGCAGGATCGGCCGTACAGCCATCCGTGCTGTCAAGTTGGCTGACAGGCACCGTCTGGGGCCGACCGGAGGATCCACGACGGCCCGGCAGACATGGTCAACGACATAGGTCGAAAGGAGTCTCGATCTTTGCAAGGCCAGCGTTGCGGCCTTGAGGGCCGCCCCCAACGGGCCGCAAGACGAGCACCCAGGCATCGTCGGATGAACACGACAAGGCGAGGCCAGCACGACCAGCCAGGATCGAGAGTCAGCACTCTTAATCCGCTGCTCTGTCGAGGCTTGGCTGTACAGCCATCCGTACAGCCAAGCCGGCCGACGGACATAGTCCGGGGCCGACCTTGGGCGACACAGCGGGCAGGTCAGCGACAGTCGCCGACGCTGGCCGAAAGAAGTCTTGATCTTTGCAAGGCGGGGATAGTCGTTGCGCTCGCGGCCTGCCCCTGCGGGCGGCCTCCGGCCTACCGGAAAGTCGCTGAGATCACTTCACTGTCGCCTTCCTAAACCATTGTCGGCAGAGTGGATACATCGTGCTTGAGGGAGGGAGACTCGTCGCGGCTACCCGTCGGGCTGTCCTGCGACGGTCGCCCGGCGACCTCGGGCAACGTTGACCAGGCCGTCTGCTGCCAGGAGAGCCACTGCGCGGTGAGCGGTACCGACTGAGGCTCCATGCGCCGCAGCCAACTCGGCGACCGAAGGAAGCGGGTCACCCGGCTTGAGGCTCCCGGTGCGGATCTGCTCGCGTAGTCCTTCGGCAATGACTCGGTACGGGCTGCTCGGTAGCGTGGGCGAGGTCGGGCGCGTAGGCATCCGGGCAGCGAGGGTGCCGGCGGCCCGCTGGTCGGACTCCGACAGCCACGCGGCGTAGACCCGGAGAGTGGTGGTGCCACCGCCACCGTGACCGAGCCGGCCGGCGACGGTACGCACGTCGACACCGGCATTGATCAGCTCGGTTGCCGAGTAGTGGCGCAGGGCGTGAATGTGGCTGTCGATGCCGAGCCGCTTGGCGAGCCGACCGTATCGCTGGGTGATGGTGTCGGGGCGGTAGCCGCGGCTGTTGTCCGGCTCGGGGGAGAAGACGTAGTCGGCCGGGTCGGCCGTCGCGTCGAGCTGCGCCAGGCGGTCGACGTACCGCGCGTGTAGTTCGGCAAGTACGGCGACCGTCTCGGGGTCGAGGGCGACTCGGCGTTGCTGGTGGGTCTTGGTGTCCTTCTCCTGTAGCGCGCCGTCGGCGTCGAGGTAGGCGCTCCGCCGGAGAGTCAGCACGCCGGCGGCCAGGTCGAGGTGATGCCAGCGCAGCGCGGCCAACTCGCCCCGTCGGGCACCGGTGGTCATGGCGAGCCAGACCAACGCGCCCCAGTCCGGGTCGCGCCACGACTCGGTGATGATGCGGGCGGCGTCGGTCGGGTTCGGCGGTTGCGGGTCGGGGTGCGGCGGGGCGGGTGGTTCAGCCTGTGCGGCAGGGTTGACCGCGATCCAGCGCCACCGCACCGCCCGACTCAGCGCACCGCTCAGGATCCAGTGGATCTGTCGTACGGACGATGGGCTGAGCGGCTTGCAGACGTGCTGGCGGCATCTCGCGGTACAGGTGTGCTCGCCCTTCACCCGGTGCGTGACGAACGCTTTGCCACCGCACCAGTCCCGGCAGCGGCGCAGACTCGCGTAGAACGACTCCAACGTCTCGGCGTCAAGCCGGCCGACCGGCAGCTTGCCGAGCGTCGGCCGTACGTGCTTGTCCAGCTTGTTCTCGTACCCCATGCGGGTGGTGGCCTCAATGTCGGCCACCTCAAGCCATCGGTCTAGGAGCTGGTCGAGCGTTGCGCGCGTGCGCGGGTTGCGCCGCTCGTCGACCTGGGCCAGCAACCGGGTGCGTGCTTTCTCCGCTTCCTTGGCGGCGGTGCGGCCGGCGGGGATGACCTCGGTCAGGTAATGCCGCTTGCCGCTAATCGGGTCTACCCCCGCGTAGACCTTCACGCGGAGTGACCCACTGGGCAGGGTCTCGACCTCGCCGCGCTGCCGCTTCGTGCGTCCGTTCGAACTCGCCACGCGGCAAACCTAGCTCGCTCGCACCACGGATAGCCCCACGCGGCTCGATCGGCTGAGAGAAAGTGCTGTGCGCCCGGCAGGATTCGAACCTGCGGCCTTGGGATTAGAAGTCCCCTGCTCTATCCGCTGAGCTACGGGCGCGCGCGGTGGGTCTCGCGCCAAGAGGGTACCGCCGCGCCGGGGGTGCCCGGCGCGACGGGGCGGCCCGTCGACGCGCGTTCAGCGTCGCATGGCCCGCCGCCAGCGGGCACCCCTGTTTCACCCGGTCAGCCCGCTGCGGCGGCCCCCGTGCTCTGCGTGGTCGCCTCCGCAGGCGACCGGCTGACCGGCACCTCGGGCGACGGCACGCCGCCTTGCTGCCCGGGCGTCGAATCGTCGCCCGGCACGGTGGGCGTCGGCTGGTCGGCAGGCTGCTCGGGCGTCGGGCCGGCGGCGAGGAACGCCTCCGCCCACCGGCCCACCTCGACGAAGACCTGCTCCCGGACGGCGGGGCCGGAGAGGGTCAGGTCGTGCATGCCGCCGTCGAAGCGGGCCAGGGTCACGTGCCGGCCGAGGCGGGGGGCCCAGCGGACCATGTGCTCCACGTCCAGGACGGCGTCGGCGAGGGCCGCCGAGTCGTGCCACTTCGTGCCCCGGAAGGTGCGGGTCGAGCAGGCCAGCAGCACCGGCACCGGGATGTCGAGGCCGGCGCGGAGCTGCCGCTGACCGGCGCGGACCGCATTCAGCCAGCCGGCCCGGACCGGGAAGCCGGCGAGCGGCTTCCACGCCAGGTCGTACGTCCACTCGCCCCGATGCTCGGCGTGCAGGCTCTCGCCGTACACGGTGCCGAGGCCGAAGGGGAGACGGCGGCGCGGCGCGCTGCGGCCCAGGCGCGAGACGGCGGCCGCGAGGGGTCTGCGGACCACCCAGGGGGCGTTGATGTCGAAGAAGGGGCTGTTGAGCACCAGCCCGTCGACGATGCCGGCGTCGCGTCGGGCGTGCGCCCAGAGGGAGATGACGAGGCCGCCGGTAGAGTGACCCATGACCAGCAGGGTGTCGTGGCCGTCGTCGGTGCGGACGATCTTCGCGGCGGCGTCCAGCTCGGGGAAGTAGTCGCCGAGGTCGCGGCAGAAGTTCGGGGTCTGGTGCGCGAGCAGGCTGCGGCCGTACTTTCGCAGGTCGAGGGCGTAGAAGTCCCAGCCCCGCTCCGCGAAGAAGTCGGCCACGTGGGTCTGGAAGAAGTAGTCGACGTAACCGTGCACGTAGAGCACCGCGCGGCGGGTCGGCCGGTCGGCCCGGCGGCGGACCAGGGTCGCGACGACCGGGCCCTCGTCGTCGGTGCCCAGGTCGATCGTCTGCCGCTCGTACGGCGGCCCCAGCACATCCGGTTCCACGACCGCGACGGTACGCCCGCAGCCTACCCGACGGTAGCCCCGCCGGGGAGATGGCGGACCGCCGTGGCGGACACCACCTCCCCGACGGGGGTCGGCTCAGGCGGTCTCGGCGTCGACCCGGTGCGCGTCGCCGTCGGTGTCGTCCAGCTCCGCGTCGGGCAGGCCCGCCTCGGGCTGGCCGGTGTCGCGCAGCCGCTTGTTGTTGCGCGGCTCCTGCCGGGTCTTGGCGTCGTTGAGCCGGCGGCGCAGGTCGTCGCGGACGTCGTTGAGCGCGGCGTTCAGGTCCTCCTCGGCGGAGGTGGTGACGATCTTCTGCCGGCCGGCGATCCAGCACTCCAGGGTGACCTTCTGCCCCCGGGCCTCCCGGTCCTTCACCGACACCTCCAGCTCGGTGGCGTCGGCGTGGAAGCCGGCGAGCCGGGCGTCGAGGGTGGCGAACTGCTCGGCGATCCAGTTCCGGTCGCCCTGGGAGAACCCGGCCCCGACGCGCAGGCACTCGGCCACGGTCGCGGGGTTCGCCACGGCGCTCATCGCAGCGCCTCGCCGTCCGTGCGGACGAAACCGGTCGTACGGGGTCGGCAGGAAGTCATGTCCCGTGGCCTTTCTCATCGGACGGCGTGCCGTCGGTGGTGCTCGCTTGATCGAATCTGTACCCAGTCACGGGCCGTCCGGAAACGCCTCCGACGGGGCCGCCCGGGCGGCATCCCAGCCGGGGTCTAGCACATCCGGGCTTGATCAGGTCTTTGTCCACAGGCCGCCGGCCTGTCCACAGGTGGCGGCCTCACGGTGGCGACGGGCGGGCCGGAGCGGCCAGTGTCGGCGGCGGGTCGACTCACCACGGCAACCCCGATCTCTTCCCTGGAGGGACGATGTTCGACACCCACGTAACGATCGTCGGCAACATCTTGACGGCGCCGGAGTGGCGGCGTACCACCCAGAGCGGCACGCTCGTGGCCAACTTCAAGGTGGCCTCCACCGCCCGCCGGCTCGACCGGGGCAGTGGCCGGTGGGTCGACGGCAACAGCCTCCGCGTCCGCGTCAACTGCTGGCGGAAGCTGGCCGAGGGGGTGGCGGCCTCCGTGATGGTCGGCGACCCGGTGGTGGTCGTCGGCCGGCTCTACACCCGTGACTGGACCGACGACGCGGGCAACCACCGCACGGTGTACGAGCTGGAGGCGGTCGCCGTCGGCCACGACCTGTCCCGAGGGCGGGCCCGGTTCCTGCGCAACCGGCCGAACGTGGCCACCAGCACGGTCGAGGACGCCGAGGCGGAGAGCCGGGTGCACGGCGAGCCGACCGAGCGGGTCCCGCGTGAGCAGGCCCCCAGCGGGCCGCCCCTCAGCGGGCCGGAGGGCCGCCCCTTCGACGAGGACTTCGAGCCGGACGACTTCGTCCCGGCCCACGTCTCCTTCGACCCGCGCGTCGTGGACGCCGCCCACGGCCCGGCGGCTGCGCACGGGCTGGGTGCTGCGCCCGGGCTGGGGGCGGTGCACCGGCTGGGCGACGCCCCGCGTGGCCTGGACGACCTCGACGAGCGGGACGACCTGGACGACGACTCCGAGGGTGACTCCGACGAGGACGACTTCGGCCACGACGACTCCGGCCACGACGGGCTCGGCGACGACGGCGGGCGTGGGCAGGGCTCCGGCCTCGACGCCGGCTCCGGGTTCGGTGCCGGCACCGGCGAGGGCTCCGGGCTCGGTGACGACGGGGAGTCGGCCGAGGCGGGCGCGGCGGATGGCGGCCCGCCCCCGTCCGGTGGCGCCCTGGTCCCGCCCGCCGAGCGCGACGAGTCGTCCGTCGGGCGCGACGGGTTGTCCGTCGGGCGGGACCAGTCGTCCGTCGGGCACCGCGAGGCGTCCGCCGGACGCGACGGGTTGTCCGCCGGGGCCGGACCCGACGGCTCCGCGCCGCCCACCGGGGAGCTCGACGGGGTGACGCCGACCCGGCGTGGTCGGCGGGGGCGGGGTCGGGCCGGCGTGCCGGCCTGACGCCCCGACGGGAGAAGTGATCATGTCGGGGAGATGGGGGTGTCCGGGCGTTGGGATACCGCTATCTCCCCGACATGATCTTGCCTAGTGAGCCCCGGCCGGCATGAGGCCGCCCTGCTGGGGAGCGGCGGCTAGGCTGCCGGCCGGAGGTGGTGGCAGGTGCGGCAGTCGATCGCCGTGGCTAACGCGGCAGGGCTGGTGGCGGGGTACGCGCTGGACTCCCTCCTCGGCGACCCACGACGCTGGCATCCCGTGGCCGGGTTCGGCCGGGCGGCCGGGGCGCTGGAGCGGCGCGTCTACCGGCCGGACCGGGCAGCCGGCGCGGCGTTCACGGCGCTCGCCGTGGGCGTGCCGGTGCTGGTGGGAGTGGCGGCGACGGTGGGCACCCGGCATCGGCCCCTCGGTCGGGCCGTGCTGACGGCCGCCGCGACGTGGACGGTGCTCGGTGGGCGCACCCTGCGTCACGAGGCGACGGTGATGGGCCGCGCGTTGCGTGGCGGGGACGTGCCGGCGGCCCGCCGCCGGTTGGGGCACCTGTGCGGGCGGGACCCGTCGGCGCTGGACGAGCCCGAGCTGGCGCGCGCCACCGTCGAGTCCGTTGCCGAGAACACCTCCGACGCGGTCGTCGCCCCGCTGCTGTGGGGGGCGGTCGCCGGGCTGCCCGGCCTGCTCGGCTACCGGGCGGCGAACACGCTCGACGCGATGGTCGGTCACCGCTCGCCCCGGTACGCCCGCTTCGGCACCGCGTCCGCCCGCCTCGACGACCTGCTCAACCTCGTGCCGTCCCGGCTGACCGGCCTGCTCACCGTCGCCGTGGCCCCGACGGCGCACGGCGACCGGGGACGGGCCTGGCGGGTGTGGCTGCGCGACCGCGACGACCATCCCAGCCCGAACGCCGGGCAGTGCGAGGCGGCGATGGCGGGCGCGCTCGGCGTGCGGCTGGGCGGCCGCAACGTCTATTTCGGGCGGTCGGAGGTGCGGCCGTACCTCGGCGACGGGCCGCGCCCGGAGGCGCGGCACCTGAAGCGCGCGGCGCGGATCTCCGGGGCGGTGGGGTTGGCCGCGCTCGGGCTGGCCGCCGCCTATCCGGTGACGGTCGGCCGGCTGGCCGGCGCGGCGGCGGGGACCGCGCTGAGGAGGACCGCGGCGGCGGGGACTGCCGTGGCGGGGAGCGTGCTGAGGAGGACCACGGCGGCGAGGGCGGGCCGATGGGGCGGGGGCGTCCGGTGAGCGGGGGGCTGCTGGTCGCCGGCACCACCTCCGACGCGGGCAAGAGCGTGCTCACCGCCGGGATCTGCCGCTGGCTGCACCGGCGCGGGGTGAAGGTCGCCCCGTTCAAGGCGCAGAACATGTCGAACAACTCGGCCGTGGTGGTCGGCCCGGACGGGCGGGGCGGGGAGATCGGCCGGGCCCAGGCGATGCAGGCGGCGGCCTGCGGAATCGCCCCCGACCTGCGGTTCAACCCGGTGCTGCTCAAGCCGGGCAGTGACCGGTCCAGCCAGGTGGTGCTGCTCGGCGAGGCCGTCGACACGGTCACCGCCGGCAACTACCACGCCCTGCGGCCCCGGCTCGCCGAGGCGGCGTTCGCCGCGCTGGCCGAGCTGCGGGAGGCGTACGAGGTGGTGGTCTGCGAGGGGGCCGGCAGCCCGGCGGAGATCAACCTGCGGGCCGGGGACTACGTGAACATGGGACTGGCCCGGCACGCCGGGCTGCCCACGATCGTGGTGGGCGACATCGACCGGGGCGGGGTGTTCGCCTCCATGTTCGGCACGGTCGCCCTGCTCGACCCGGCCGACCAGGCGCTGGTCGCCGGCTTCGTGATCAACAAGTTCCGGGGCGACCTCGGGCTGCTGCGGCCGGGGCTGGACATGCTGGCCCGGGTCACCGGCCGCCCCACGTACGGGGTGCTGCCCTGGCACCTCGACCTGTGGCTGGACGCGGAGGACTCGCTCGCGTACGGCCGGGTGCTCGGTCGGCCGGCGGCCCCGCACGGCACGGAGTGGCTGGACGTGGCGGTCGTCCGGCTGCCCCGGATCAGCAACGCCACGGACGTGGAGGCGCTGGCCACCGAGCCCGGCGTCCGGGTCCGGCTGACCGTGGAGCCGGCCGAGCTGGCCGCCGCCGACCTGGTCGTGCTGCCCGGCTCGAAGTCCACCGTGGTCGATCTGGCCTGGCTGCGGCAGACCGGGCTGGCCGACGCCGTGGCGGCGCACGCGGCGGCCGGGAAGCCACTGCTGGGCATCTGCGGCGGCTTCCAGATGCTCGGCCGGGCCGTGCACGACGAGGTGGAGAGCCGGGCGGGCAGCGTTGCGGGGCTGGGCCTGCTGCCCGTCGAGGTCACCTTCGCCGCGCGCAAGACCGTCCGGCAGGCCGCCGGCACCGCCGCCGCCGACCCGGGCGTCCCCGTCCGGGGGTACGAGATCCACCACGGGCACGTCTCGTCGGCCGGCCCGGGGCTGCCGCCCCTGCTGGCGTACGACGACGGCACCGGCGAGGGGGCCGTGCTCGGCGCGGTGTGCGGCACCCACTGGCACGGGGCCTTCGAGTCCGACGCGTTCCGCCGCCGCTTCCTCACCGAGGCGGCCCGCCTCGCCGGCCGTACCGGATTCCGGGTGGCCCCGGACACCAGCTTCGCCGCCGCCCGCGAGCGTTCCCTGGACCTGCTCGGCGACCTGGTCGAGGAGCACCTCGACACGACGGCCCTGTGGCGGCTGGTCGAGTCCGGCCCCCCGGCCGGGCTGCCGTTCGTCCCGCCCGGAGCGCCGCGCTGACCCGGGCTCCGAGCCACCTGGAGCGCCGCGCCGAACCGGCTTCCCGTGGCGCGCCGGCAGTGACGTGTCGCACATGTCCGGACACGCGCAGGTCGGCGACCGCGAGCCGGATGCCGGGTCGTCACCACCCCGGCCGTGGCCGTGCGGGGCCCGGCGCGCTCGCTAGGCTGCGCCGATGATCTTCAATCGCAGGGGGAAGCTGGCGGACCGGGTCGCCGACGTCGAGGCGGCCGTGCGCGGGCGCGACGGCGACGCCATGACCAGGGCCGTGGCGCGGGTCTGGCAGGCGGCGCAGCAGGCGTCCGTGGCGGAGCTGGACGCGGTGCTGCCCCGGTGCGTGGCGCTGCTGCCGCAGCTCGGCACCGGCGCGGGCGGCCAGTTCTCCGTCCTCTGCGGCGCGCTGGTCGAGCTGGGGGCCCGCCCCGACGAGCTGGTCGCCCCGGCGGCCGACGGGCTCGCCGCCGCGCTGGCCGGCGCGCACCGCTTCCGCTCCGGCTGGCAGCGGGTACGCGGCGACGACGCCCCGCCCGACCCCGACGACCCTGCCACGATGGACGAGGCGCTGGCCGCCCTGACCCAGGCGTACGACGACGAGGCCGTCGCCCACGACGCGGTGCAGGGCTGGTACGCGGTCGGCACCTGGGCGATGCCCGTGATCACCCTGTTGCAGCAGTCCGCGGCGGTGCGCGCCTCGTTCCCGCACCGGGAGGGGCTGCTGGAGGCGGGGGCGGGGCTGGCCGGCGAGCGGCCCGACCTGGAGTGCGTCCTGGGGCTGCTGCGGGTGCTCGACGGCGAGCGGCTGCTGGTGCTGCACCGGGCCACGGGCCGGGGCTGGTGGGTCACCATCGACGGGGTGGCCGACAACTTCCAGCTGCACACCCTGCTGGCCGGGGCGCTCGCCGGCCCGGCCGAGCGGGGGCTGATCGAGGGGCTGACCGTCGACCCGGCCTGGGTGGAGGTGGCCACGGACGCGCCCGAGGACCGGTTCGGCGGCACCGTCGTGGGCAGCTTCAACCTGGTCGACGGGCACGGCAAGTGGATCTGGAACGAGGGCGCCCCGGCGGACATCCCGCTCTTCGAGGGCGTCCGCGTCGTGGTCCTGGACCCGCCGCCGTACCAGCGGAGCTGGAACAACATCCGGCGGTTCCCGCTGATGGCGGCGGCCCTGACGGTCGACGGAGCGCTCACCGGGGCCGAGGCGGCGCACTGGCTGGGCCGGGTGGCCGAGCCGGCCTGACCGCCGCCCGGCCAGCCGCCACCGGGGCGTCGCCGGGGTCAGTAGCGGATGTCGGCGGGGCGGTCGGACATCGGCAGCCCCGCCTCCCGCCACGCCTCGACGCCGCCCACCAGGTCGGTCGCGCGGTGCAGGCCGAGCGTCCGCAGGCTCGCCACGGCCAGGCTGGAGCTGTAACCCTGCCGGCACACCACCACGATCTCCCGGTCGTACCCGGTGGCCTCGGGGATGCGCCACTCGCTTGCCGGATCGAGCCGCCACTCCAGCACCGTCCGGTCGATGACGACCGCGCCGGGCAGGTCGCCCTGTTCCCGGCGCTGCACGTCGGTGCGGGTGTCGACGAGCAGCGCGCCGAGGCGTACCGCCTCGACCGTCTCGTGCGGGGTCAGCCGGCGGACCCCCGAACGGGCCTGTTCCAGCAGGGCGTCGACGCCCGGGCTCATCACGTTGTGGCGCACGGCACGATCATGCCTGCGGCCCGGGGACTCCGCGCAACGAAACGGCCTCGGTTCGACCGGACGACGTACGGGCCGACGATCCCGCCGGCGCGGACCGCTAGCGTCGGGGCCGTGGGGGTGCCGGTCGTCGAGACGTACGCCGGGCTGGGCCGGCGGGTGCTGGCCGGGCCTGCGCGGTTGGGGCGTACCCGACTGGTGGCGGTCGACGGGCCGAGCGGCGCGGGCAAGAGCCTCTTCGCGGCGCGCCTCGCGGACGCCCTGGCGGCGCTGCCCGGCGGCGGGCGGCCACCGGTGGTGCACACCGACGACCTGCTCGACGGCTGGGCCGACCAGCTCACCTTCTGGTCCCGGCTGGAGCGGTGGGTGCTCGCCCCGCTGCGGGCCGGGCGGCCGGGGTCCTACCGGCGGTACAGCTGGGTGCGGCACCGCTTCCTGCCCCGCGAGCTGCCCGTCCCGCCCGCCCCCGTCGTGATCGTCGAGGGGGTGTCGGCGGCGCGGGCGGCCGTGCGGCCCGAGCTGACCCTGTCGGTGCTGGTCACCGCGCCCGCCGGGCTGCGGCTGACCCGGGCCGTCGCCCGGGACGGGCCGGGGATCCTGCCCGAGCTGCGCCGCTGGCACGTCGGCGAGCGCGCGCACTTCGCCGCCGACGGCACGGCGGACGCGGTCGACCTGCTCGTCGACGGCGCGCCGGAGGTGCCGCACGACCCCCGCACCGAGTACGTCCGCCGCCGGCCTCGGTAAGGCCGGCATACGATGCCGGTCATGACCTCACCGATCATGTCCGACGCCGAGGTGCGGGCCGCCGTCGCGCGCGAACTGCCCGGCGTCCGCGCCGACCTGGAACGACTCGTCCGCATTCCCGGCATCGCCTTCGACGGCTTCGACCACTCGCACGTCGAGCGGTCCGCCGAGGCGGTGGCGGAGCTGCTGCGCGGCTGCGGCCTCGACGTGAAGGTCGTGCGGTCCGGCGGGCAGCCGGCGGTGATCGGGACGCGGGCCGCCCCGCCCGGCGCGCCGACCGTGCTGCTCTACGCCCACCACGACGTGCAGCCCGTGGGCGACCTGTCGCTGTGGGAGTCCGACCCGTTCGAGCCCGTCGAGCGGGACGGCCGCCTCTACGGCCGGGGCGCGGCCGACGACAAGGCCGGGATCATGGCGCACGTCGCGGCGCTGCGCGCGTTCGGCGACCGGCTCCCCGTCGGCGTGGTGATCTTCGTTGAGGGCGAGGAGGAGTACGGCTCGGACTCGCTGGAGCGGCTGCTCGCCGAGCACCGCGACGCGCTCGCCTCGGACGTGATCGTGATCGCCGACTCGGCCAACTGGGACGTCGGCGTGCCGGCGCTGACCACGTCGCTGCGCGGCATCGTCAACTGCTTCGTGGAGGTCCGCACCCTGGACCACGCCGTGCACAGCGGCATGTTCGGCGGCGCGGTGCCGGACGCGCTGACGACGCTGGTCCGGCTGCTGGCCACGCTGCACGACGACGCCGGGGACGTGGCGGTCGCCGGGCTGTCCGGCCGGGCGGGCGCGACCGTGGACTACCCGCAGGACCGGTTCCGGGCCGAGGCCGGGCTGGTCGACGGCGTGTCGCTCATCGGCACCGGCCGGATCACCGACCGGATCTGGACCAAGCCGGCGCTGGCCGTGCTCGGCATCGACGCCCCGGCCACCGGCGAGGCCCCGAACGCCCTGGTCCCGGCGGCGAAGGCCAAGCTGAGCGTGCGGCTCGCGCCGGGCGACGACCCGCAGCGGGCGTACGCGGCGGTGCGCGAGCACCTGACGAAGCACGCCCCGTGGGGCGCCCGGGTGACGGTGACGCTGGAGCACGACGGCGCCCCGTGCGTCATCGACGCGTCCGGCCCGATGTTCGATGCGGCCCGCGACGCCTTCCGTGCGGCCTGGGACGGCACCGACCCGGTGGACATCGGCATCGGCGGCTCGATCCCGTTCATCGCCACGTTCCAGGAGATGTTCCCGCAGGCGGCGATCCTGGTGACCGGGGTGGAGGACCCGCACGCCCGGGCGCACGGCCCGAACGAGAGTCTGCACCTCGGCGAGTTCGCCCGGGTCTGCGCGGCCGAGGCGCTGCTGCTGGCGAAGGTGGCGGCAGCGGCGGAGCGGGGCCGGTGAGCCTCGGGCGACGCCGCCGGCACGGAACGGAGTCAGGTGACGGAACCGTAACGTCCCAGTTCATCGGGGTGTTTTCGGCGTGTCGCGGGACATCCTGGTATAGCCTTTCGAACATGAGTACGAACGAGGTGATGGCGCGGCTCGGTGCCGCCGTCGGCGCTCTGGGGGACGTGGACGTCTCCGCGTGGTCCGAGGACACGCTCAAGGAACAGCTCGGTGACCTCTCCACCGCCCTGGTGACGCTCGACGCGCTGCTCTCCCGCGTCGCCGACGAGGTGCGCGCCCGCGGCCTGCGCATCGAGGAGCCCGTCGCGGCCTGACCGGCCGTCGGCCCGGGTCGCGGCCCGACCGTCCGTTCGCGGTCGCGGCTCGACAGGTCGCGCGCGTACGGTTGCGGCCCGACCGTCCGCTCCCGCGCGGTCGCGGCGCGACTTCCGTTCGCGCGGTCGCGGCTCGCCGTCCGTGCGCGGTCGGCGCGGACCGGGCTCCACCGAGACACCGGTCCCCGCACGCTGGGGGGCGTCGGGGACCGGGCGGTCCAGGCATCCGGCACGGATGCCGGGCCGGGGTGGCGCGGCAGCTCCGGAAGCGGCAACTTCCGGCGGCGTTCCGCGTATCCCCAGCGGTGTCGGGGGTGGCTGGCAGGATGAGGTGCGTGCGGTTCCTCGACCTGGCGGCCACCTCCGCCGCCGTGGGCGCGACCACCGGCCGGCGGGCCAAGGTGGAGCTGCTCGCGGCGGCGCTGCGGTCGCTCGACCCCGCGGAGATCCCGGCGGGCGCCGGCTGGCTCGCGGGTGAGCTGCGACAGCGGCAGACCGGCGTCGGCTGGGCCGGGCTGCGCGACCTGCCGCCGCCGGCCGCCGAGCCGACCCTGACCGTCCGCGCCGTCGACGCCGTGATCGACGACATCGCGTCGGTGGGCGGCCCCGGCTCGCAGGCCCGCCGTCGGCAGCTCCTGCACGGCCTCTTCGCCGCCGCCACCGCCGACGAGCAGCGGATGCTGCGCGGCCTGTTCAGCGGCGAGCTGCGCCAGGGCGCCCAGGCCGGGCTGCTCGCCGACGCGGTCGCCCGCGCCGCCGACGTGCCGCTGGCCGCCGTGCGCCGGGCGCTGCTGCTCGCCGGTGACCTGCGGGCCGTGGCGGTGGCCGCCCTGGGCGGCGGCGCGGCGGCGCTGGCCGAGTTCCGGCTCCAGGTCGGCCGGCCGCTCGCCCCGATGCTGGCGTCCAGCGCCCCCACCGTCGACGACGCGCTGGCCGCGACCGGCGTCCCCGCCGTGGTCGACGTGAAGCTCGACGGCATCCGCATCCAGGTGCACCGCTCCGGCCCCGACATCGCGGTCTTCACCCGCAGCCTGGACGAGATCACCGCCCGGGTGCCCGAGGTGGTCGCCGCCGTGCGGGCGCTGCCCGCCCGGGAGCTGGTGCTCGACGGCGAGGCCATCGGGCTGGACGAAACCGGCCGGCCGCTGCCGTTCCAGCAGACCTCCAGCCGGGCCGCCCGCCGCGCCGCACCGGCCGCCGGGGCCGGCCCGCCCGGCGGCCCGTCCGCGTCGGCACCCGTCGGCGACGCCGTCGCCCCGGTCGCCCCGGCCGTGCGCGCCGCCGCCGAGAGCACGGGCGAGGCGGTGCTGACGCCGTACTTCTTCGACCTGCTGCACCTCGACGGCGACGACCTGATCGACCGGCCCGGCCACGAGCGGTGGGCGGCGCTGGCCGGCGCGGTCGACCCGACGCTGCTGGTCGGCCGGGTGACGGTCGACGACACCGGGGCGGCCGGGGCGGCCTTCGCCGCGGCGCTCGACGCCGGGCAGGAGGGCGTGGTGGTCAAGAACCCCGACGCGCCCTACGACGCCGGCCGGCGCGGCGCGGCCTGGGTGAAGGTGAAGCCGCGGCACACCCTCGACCTGGTGGTGATCGCGGTCGAGTGGGGCAGCGGCCGGCGCAGCGGCTGGCTGTCCAACCTGCACCTCGGCGCGCGGGACCCGGCGACCGGCGAGTTCGTCATGCTCGGCAAGACGTTCAAGGGGCTCACCGACGAGGTGCTGC
This sequence comes from Micromonospora carbonacea, assembly GCF_014205165.1. Taxonomy (NCBI): domain Bacteria; kingdom Bacillati; phylum Actinomycetota; class Actinomycetes; order Micromonosporales; family Micromonosporaceae; genus Micromonospora; species Micromonospora carbonacea. Next base: position 1,020,431 of record NZ_JACHMZ010000001.1, read on the forward strand.
GCTGGCAGACCGAGCGGTTCCTCGCCCTGGCCGTGGAACGCGGCGACTGGCTGGTGCGGGTCCGTCCCGAGCAGGTGGTCGAGATCGCGTTCGACGGGGTGCAGGCCAGTTCCCGCTACCCGGGCGGGATGGCGCTGCGCTTCGCCCGCGTGGTCCGCTACCGCAACGACAAGACCGCCGCCGAGGCGGACACCATCGACGCGGTCCGGGCCATCCACGCCGGGCACCTGTCGTCGTGACGCCGGGCGGGTGGCGGCGTCCCGGGCTGCGGACACCGCCACCCGCCCGACCCGGCCGTCAGGCGGACAGCGACCGGGCGTAGTTGACCTGGTTGTTGATGTGCATGACCTGCCCCTGGTCGGTGACGGGGATGCGGGCCACATACTGGTGCGGGCCGTTGCTGACCGTCACCTGCACGGTGCCGTAGTGCCGGGTCTCCTTGATCAGCAGGAAGAGCAGGCTGAAGATCGTGAGGCAGAAGAACCCGAGCACGGCGCAGACGATCGCCCAGGTGGCGACCTTCTGCTCCGTCTGCCAGTAGTCGGCGACGTGCCACTGCGTCCCGGCCAGGGGCAGCACGCCGGCCGGGGTGCGGATCTCCGGCGGGGAGACCGTGATCTCGCCGATCTGCACCGCCACGCCGGAGGACGCCCCGTACTGCGGGGCCCCGAGCGGCGCCGCCAGCGCCGGCGGGTACGGCCCGGCCGGCGGCGCGGAGAACGCCCCGGTTCCCGGCGGCGCGGAGTACGGCCCGGCGGCGGGCGGGGCCGAGTACGGTCCCGTGACGGGCGGGGCCGAATACGGTCCGGCGGCCGGTGGAGCCGAATACGGTCCGGCGGCCGGCGGGGCCGAGTACGGTCCGGCGGCCGGCGGGGCCGAGTACGGTCCGGCGGCGGGCGGCGCGGAGAACGGTCCGGCGGCCGGTGCCGGGTGCGGCGCGACGGCCGGCGGCACCGGGAACGGCGCGGTGGCCGGCGGCGGGGCGAACGGGTCGGCCGTGGCCGGGAACCCCGCCGGCGGGGTCGAGTACGTCGTCGAGCGCGGCGTGACCGCCCACGGGTCGGTCGACGGATGCGTCGCCGTCACCGGGTCCGGGAAGGCCGGCCCCGAGGCGGGCGGCTCCGGGAAGGCCGGCGGTGCCGGGAAGGCGGACGGCTCCGGGAAGGCGGGCCCTGAGGCGGGCGGCCCCGGAGCGGGCGGGCCCGAGGAGGGCGGCTCCGGCGGGTGTGGTGGCGGCGTGGGATCAGGGGTCACCGCGACCCCCCACGGTTCTCGATCACCCGGCGGACACTACAACTTCCCGCCGTGCCCCGGCGACCCGTCGAGTGTCCGGTTTCCGCAGCGAGCCGGAGCGGGGGAGGGCCCGGCTGCGGTCAGGCGGGGGCGCTCGGGGAGGGCTCGGCGGCCCGGTCGAGCGGCTTGCCCGGCCCGTCCAGCCCGGCCGCCCGGCGGGCCTCCCGCCGCGCCACCCAGCCGTAGCCGAAGAGCGTCATGACGGCGAAGATCCACCACTGCACGACGTAACCGAAGTTCTGCCAGTTGTTGGTGTGCCCGATCGGCACCGCCTGGAAGACCGGGTCGGCGGCCGGCGTCTGCTCGTCGAGCAGCACGTATGCGCCGTAGACCGGGTACGGCAGCTCCCGGGCCAGCCGGGGGACGGCGATCCGCCGGGTCTCCAGCCGGCCGTCGCGCCGGTCGACGGCCCCCGCGCCGCTCTCGCTCGGGTGCACCCGGCCCACCACGGTCACCTCGCCCTGCGGCACCGGCGGGAGCTGCGGCTGCGCCAGGGCCCCGCCCGGGGCGGGCGGCACCCAGCCCTGGTCGACGAGCACGGCCGTGCCGTCGGCGAGGAGCAGCGGGGTGACGACCTCGAAGCCGACCCGGTTGTCGACCGTGCGGCCCCGGACCAGGACGATGTTGGCCGTGTCGTACCGGCCGGTCACGGTGACCCGCGACCAGGTGGCCTCGTCGGCGGGGGCCGGGCCGGCCGTGCCGCCGCCCCCGGTGGGGGCCGGCACGGCGTCGCGCAGCGGCGCCGGCGTCATCCGGCTGCCGGCGTCGATCCGCTCGTTGATCGCGGTGCGGCCCCGGTAGCGGTCCAGCTGCCAGTTGCCGAGCAGCACCATCACGGCCGCGGCGACCAGGGTCAGCGCGAGGATGCCCAGCCAGCGTGGCGTCAGGAGGAACCGGTACACGGGTCGAGGCTACCCGCAGGACCGCAGCCGCCAGGCGGCCGGCCCGGGACCGCCGCCGGCACGCCGCGACCCCGGCGGCCCTGCGGCGCGACGCGGGCCGGTCGTGGCCGCCGGGTGTGCGTCCGGGCGGTATCGTCACGCGGGCGGATCGGGGGGCCGACCGCCGCCGCGTACCACCCTCGCCGGAGGAGTCGCTGATGACCGTCGTGCCGCGCCTCGTGCTCAGCGCGCCGTCCTCGGGCCACGGCACGAGCGCGGTGGCGCTCGGGCTGCTCGCCGCCTTCGCCGAGCGGGGCCTCGACGTCGCCGGGTTCAAGGTCGGGCCGGACCAGGTCGACGCCGGCTATCTGGGGCTCGCCGCCGGCCGTCCGGGGCGCACCCTCGACGCCCGGCTGGTCGGGCCCGACCGCGTCCCGGCCCTGTTCGGCCACGGTGCCGCCGGTGCCGGGCTCGCCGTGGTGCAGGGCACCATGGGGCTGTACGACTCGGTCGCCGGCCAGTCCGAGACGGAGTCCACGGCCGCCGTGGCGATCGCGCTGCGCAGCCCGGTGGTGCTGGTGGTCGACGTGGCGGCGATGGGGCAGTCGGTGGCGGCCCTCGTGCACGGCTTCCGGGCGTACGACGATCAGCTCTGGCTGGGCGGGGTGATCCTCAACCGGGTGGCCTCGCCCCGGCACGAGGCGATGCTGCGCGAGGCGCTCGACGACGTCGGCGTGCCGGTCTACGGAGCGGTGCGCCGCCACGAGCTGCCCCCGGTGCTGCCGCCCCGGCGGCACGGCCTGGCCCCGGTGGTCGGCCGCGACGCCGACGCGCTGCGGGCGGTCCGCCGGCTCGGCGAGGCGGTGGCCGCCACGCTCGACCTGGACCGGCTGCTGACGCTGGCCAGGTCGGCCCCGCCGGTGCCGGGCGAGCCCTGGTCGCCGGAGCCGGCCGAGCCGGCGGACCCGTCGGGGCCCGTGCCGGCCGGCGCGTCCCCGGTGATCGCGGTGGCCGGCGGGCCGGGCGGCGACTACGGCCCCGCCGAGACGACCGAGCTGCTGCGGGCGGCCGGCGCGGAGGTGGTCCGCTTCGATCCGCTGCGCGACGAGGCGCTGCCCGCCGGGGCGGCCGCGCTGGTCGTCGGCGGCGGCCTCCCCGAGTCGTACGCGGAGCAGCTCTCCGCCAACCGCCGGCTCTGCATCGCGGTGGCGGAGCTGGCCCGGACGGGGCGGCCGGTGCTCGCCGAGGGCGCCGGCGTGCTCTGGCTGGCCCGGGAGCTGGACGGGCTGCCGATGTGCGGCGTGCTCGACACGGTGGGCGTCAGCCGCGAGGGCGTGGTGGTCGGCTACCGGTCGGCGACCGCCCGCACCGACAGCGTGCTCGCCCCGGCCGGCGCGACGGTGGTCGGCTACAAGGAACACCGGGCGGTGCTCACCCCCCGCGCCGGCCAGTCCCCGGCGTGGAGCTGGGACGGCGGCGCGCCCGAGGGGTTCGTCTGGCAGGGCGTGCACGCCTCCCAGCTGATGGTGCACTGGGCCGGGCAGCCCGGGGTCGGTGCCCGGGTCGTCGCGGCGGCCCGGGCCGCCGCGGTGCTCGGGGCTCCCGCCTGATCGCCGCGGTGCTCGGGGCTCCCGCCTGACCGCCGCCGCTCACCCGGGGACGGGCCCCTGGTGAGCGGCGTCGTCGTCAGCCGACGATGGCGTCGGAGGGCGGGGTGAACTGGCGGGTGGGCTGGCCCTTCAAACCGTCGCGCAGGGTGTTCGCCACCGCCGCGATCGGGATCTGGGACTGCCCGTCGCCGACCGCGTTGAACGGGTTGTCCGGGTCCGCGATGAAGCTCGCCGCCGCCAGCTCCGGCGTGTAGCCGACGAACCAGGCCGACCGGGTGCTGTCGGTCGTACCCGTCTTGCCGGCCACCGGCCGCCCCACCGTGCCCCGCACGCTGTCGGCGGTCGACCAGCCGCCGCAGCTCCCCTTGGCCGGCGTGTCGCCGGTCGGGCAGCGGGCCGCGTCGGTGGCGGCGCGGGCCGCGTCGGCGCTGACCACCTGCCGGCAGCGCGGCTTGGCGACCTCCCGCTCGATCCCGCCGGCCGTCGTGTACGTGGCCGGGGTGCCGTCCCGCTTGCTGATGGACTGGACGGGCATCGCCTCGCAGTACCGCCCGTCGGCGGCGATCGCGGCGTAGGCGTTCGCCATCTCCAGCGGGGTGGCGTCGGAGACGCCCAGGGTGAAAGCGCCCCACTTCCTGGCCTTGGCCGGCGACGCCTGCTCCCGGTCGACGTCGGTGCGCCAGCGCAGCCCGAGCTGCTCGGCGAGCCGCACGGCGGCGTCCGCCCCGACCCTCTCCTCCAGTTGGACGAAGTAGGTGTTCACCGACTTGCCGAACCCGGACCACATGGTCTGCCGGCCCGTCATCGCGCCGCTGGCGTTGGACGGGGCCCACCCGTCGTACACCTCGGAGCGGTAGCGGTACGGCGAGTCGTACGCGGTGGACAGCGGCATCCCGGCGTTGAGCGCGGCCAGCATCGGGAACATCTTGAACGTCGACCCGGCCTGGTAACCGGGGAGGTCGCCGCCGCCGAGCAGGGGCGCCACGGTGTTCGGATAGTTCGCCTTCACCTTCGGTGACGCCTCCGGGTTGGAGCTGGGCCCGTTCTCGCTGACGTCCAGCGAGTAGTTGCGGTTCACCGCCATCGCCTTGATCCGCCCGGTGCCCGGTTCGGCGACGACGATGCCGTTGGCGAACGGGCTGCCGGTGTTCTCCTTGGCCCCGACGTTCTTCTCGGCCGCCGCCTGGATCTTCGGGTCGATGCTGAGCACGATGCGGTAGCCGCCGCGGCGCAGCTTGTCCATCCGTTCCAGCCGGTTCTCCCCGAACGCGGGCTGGGCGCTCCACCAGTTCTTCAGGTAGTCGCAGGCGAAGCCCCAGGTCTGGTACGTCGCCGGCAGCGACGCGCAGTCGTTCGGCGGGTCGGTCAGCTTGAGCCGGATCGGCTCGGCCTTCGCCGCGGTGGCGGCGTCCGGGCTGAGGTAGCCGAGCTGCGCCATCCGGTCCAGCACGTAGTTGCGCCGGCCGGTGGCGTCCTTCTGGTCGGAGCTGGCCGGGTCGTACTCGGAGGGCGACTTGACCAGTCCGGCGAGGGTGGCCGCCTCGACCGGGCTGAGGGTGGCCGGCGTCTTGGAGAAGAAGATCTGCGCGGCGGCGTAGATGCCGTACGCCCGGTGGCCGAAGTACGCCGAGTTGAGGTAGCGCTCCAGGATCTGCTCCTTGGTCAGCTCCTTCTCGACGTCCAGCGCCATCCGCATCTCCTTGACCTTGCGCAGGCTGGTCTGCTGGGTGGCCTCCTGGACCTCCTTCGGGGTCTTGGCGCTGTCCCGCAGGGTCATCCGGACGAACTGCATGGTCAGGGTCGACGCGCCCTGGGAGACCCCGCCGGACTGTGAGTTGGCCACGAAGGCGCGGGCGGCGCCCTTCGGGTCGACGCCCCGGTGCTGGTAGAAGCGGCTGTCCTCGGCGGCCACGATGGCCTGCTGGATGTTCGGGGACATGTCGGACAGCTTCGTGTAGCGGCGGTACTCCTCGTAGAACATCGTCAGCACGGTCCGGCCGTCCGGCGCGTACACGTAGGAGGTCTCGGCGGGCAGCGCGGTGCGCAGGATGTCGGCCTTCTGCTCCCCGGCGTGCGCGGTGGCCTTGGCGCCGAGGCCGGTGACGGCGGCCAGTGGGTAGAGCGCGCCGGCGATCACGATGCCGGCGATCAGCCCGGCGCGCAGGAGAGGGACGAGACGGCCAACGGAGGCAAGGGGTCGGTTGCTCACGGGGTCAAGTTATGACATTTCCGAATCGTCCGTGAGAACAATTCATAAACCGGCAGCGGGTGACGCGGCCCACGCCGGGATGCGCTGTCCCGCGCGGCGGCTTCCCGGCAGGATCGCGGACATGCGTGCTCACCTGGTGCCGCCACCACCCACCCGGGACGAGCCGGACGCCACCGTCGAGGCGGACCCCGGTCCCGCCCCCGGTCCCGACCCCGCCCCCGGTCCCGACCCCGCCTCCGTCACCGGTCCCGACCTCGGGCACCACGGGGACGCCGAGGTCGGCGACGGTCTGGTCGACCTCGCCGTCAACGTCCGCCGGGCCCCGATGCCGGACTGGCTGGCCGACCCGATCACCGCCGCCCTGGGCGAGTTGGCCGCGTACCCGGACGCCCGGCCCGCCCGCGCGGCCGTCGCGGCCCGGCACGGCCGCCCCCCGGAGGAGGCGCTGCTCACCGCCGGGGCCGCCGAGGGCTTCGTGCTGCTCGCCCGCGCCCTGACCGGCGCGCGCCGGCCGGTGGTCGTGCACCCCCAGTTCACCGAGCCGGAGGCCGCGCTGCGGGCCGCCGGGCACGACGTCGAGCGGGTGCTGCTCGACCCCGCCGACGGCTTCCGCCTCGACCCGGCCCGGGTGCCCGCCGACGCCGACCTCGTCATGGTCGGCAACCCCACCAACCCCACCTCCGTGCTGCACCCGGCGGCCGACCTCGCCGCGCTGGCCCGCCCCGGCCGCGTCCTCGTCGTCGACGAGGCGTTCGCCGACACCACCGCCGCGCCCGGCGTCGCCGGCGAGCCCGAGTCCCTCGCCGCCCGGCGGGACCTGCCCGGCCTGGTCGTCGTGCGCAGCCTCACCAAGACCTGGGGGCTGGCCGGGCTGCGGATCGGCTACCTGCTCGGCGAGGCCCCGCTGCTGGCCCGCCTCGCCGCCGCCCAGCCGCTGTGGGCGGTCTCCACCCCGGCGCTCGCCGCCGCCACCGCCTGCGCGTCCCCGGCCGCCGTCGCGGCCGAACGCGCGATCGCCGCCGAGCTGGCCGCCGACCGCGACCACCTGGTGACCCGCCTGTCGGCCCTGCCCGGGGTACGCGTCGCGGGCCGCCCGGCGAGCGCGTTCGTGCTGATCCACCTGCCCGGCGCGGCCGACGTCCGGCTGCGCCTGCGCGGGCGCGGCTGGGCGGTACGTCGGGGCGACACGTTCCCCGGCCTCGGCGCAGACTGGCTGCGGGTGGCCGTGCGCGACCGGGCCACCACCGACGCCTTCGCCGGGGCGCTGGCGGAGATCCTGGAGGCATGATGCTGCACACCACCATCGCGGCGATCCGGCCGCTCGACGAGCCGGCGATGGTCGCCGCCGGTGAGCTGCACGGCCGGCTCACCAAGCCGGCCGGCTCGCTCGGCGTCCTGGAGGAGCTCTCGGTGCGGCTCGCCGGCCTGGCCCGCGCCTGCCCGCCGCCGCTGCCCGAGCCGGCCGCCGTGGCGATCTTCGCCGGCGACCACGGCGTGCACGCCCAGGGGGTGACCCCCTGGCCGCAGGAGGTCACCGCCCAGATGATCGGCAACTTCCTCGCCGGCGGGGCGGTGGTCAACGCGTTCGCCCGGCAGGCCGGCGCCTCGGTCACCGTCGTCGACGTCGGCGTCGCCACCCCGCTGCCGCCGGCCGTCCCCGCCCAGGCGGACGGCCCGCCCGGCCGAGCCGGCGGCCCGACGCGGCCCCGCCTCGTGGCGGCGAACGTGCGCCCCGGCACCCGCGACCTCGCCGTCACCGCCGCCCTCACCCGCGACGAGGCGCTCGCCGCCGTGGAGACCGGCATCCGCATCGCCCGCGAGCTGATCGACGCCGGGGCGGGCATCCTGCTCACCGGGGACATGGGCATCGGCAACACCACCCCGGCCGCCGCCCTGGTCGCCGCGTTCACCGGCGTCGACCCCGCCGAGGCGACCGGCCGGGGCACCGGCGTGGACGACCCCACGTACGCCCGCAAGATCGGCGTGGTGCGGGCGGCGCTGGCCCGGCACGCCCCAGACCCGACGGACCCGCTGGGCGTCCTCGCCGCCGTCGGCGGCCTGGAGCACGCCGCCCTGGCCGGGCTGATCCTCGGCGCCGCCGCGCGCCGGGTGCCGGTGCTGCTCGACGGGGTGATCGCGGTCAGCGCCGCGCTCGCCGCCGTCGCGTTCGCCCCGGACGCGGTCGGCGCGCTGGTCGCCGGGCACCGCTCGGCCGAGCCGGGGGCCACGGTGGGGCTGCGCCACCTCGGGCTCGACCCGCTCATCGACCTCGGGCTGCGCCTCGGCGAGGGCACCGGCGCGCTGCTGGCCCTGCCCGTGGTCACCGGGGCGGTCCGGGTGCTGCACGAGGTGGCCACGTTCGACTCGGCGGGGGTGGCCGAGAAGTGAGCGCCCCCAACCCGTACCCCCTGGGGCTGCGCCTGGCGGGCCGGCGGGTGGTCGTGGTGGGCGGGGGAGCGGTGGCCACCCGGCGGGTGCCGGCGCTGCTCGACGCCGGCGCGGACGTCCTGCTGGTCTCGCCGGAGCTGACCCCCGCGCTGCGCGCCCACGTCGACGCCGGCCGGCTGCACTGGGAGCCGCGCCGGTTCGCCCCCGACGACCTGGACGGGGCCTGGCTGGTGCAGGCGGCCGTCGACGACCCGGTGGCCGCCGCGGCGGTCAGCGCCGCCGCCGCCGAGCGGCGGATCTTCTGCGTCCGGGCCGACGACCGAGCCGCCGCGACGGCGTGGACACCCGCCGTCACCCGGCACGGCCCGGTCACGGTCGCCGTCCTCGGCGGCGGCGATCCCCGCCGCGCCATGACGGTCCGCGACGCCATCCGCAACCTCCTGGGTGCAAGGAAGGGCCCCCTGTTAACGGATTCGGTAGCGGAAGGGCCCCCTGTTAACAACGCTGGGGCCGGGCGCGGGCGGGTGGCGCTCGTCGGCGCGGGGCCGGGCGACCCGGAGCTGATCACCGTGAAGGGATGGCGGCTGCTCACCGAGGCCGACGTCGTGGTCGCCGACCGCCTCGTGCCGGGGCTGCTCCTCGACGAGCTGCGCCCGGACGTCGAGCTGGTGGACGCCTCGAAGATCCCGTACGGGCCGTCGCGGGCCCAGGAGGAGATCAACCGGATCCTCGTCGACCGGGCCCTGGCCGGGGCGTTCGTGGTGCGGCTCAAGGGCGGCGACCCGTACGTCTTCGGTCGGGGCGGCGAGGAGCTGCTGGCCTGCGCGGCGGCCGGGGTGCCGGTGACCGTGGTCCCCGGGGTGACCAGCTCGATCGCCGCCCCGGCGGCGGCGGGCGTCCCGGTGACCCACCGGGCGGTGGCGCACGAGTTCACCGTGGTCTCCGGGCACGTCGCGCCCGACTCGCCGGCCTCCCTGGTGCGCTGGGAGGCCCTCGCGGGGCTGCGCGGCACACTGGTGATCATGATGGGGCTGAAGAACCTCGCCGCGATCGCCGGGACGCTGATCGGGCACGGGCGGCCGGCGGGCACGCCGGTCGCGGTGGTGCAGGAGGGCACGACCGGCGGCCAGCGCAGCCTGCGCTCGACGCTCGGGACGGTGGCCGCCGACGTGGCCGAGGCGGGCCTGCGGCCCCCGGCGGTCGTGGTGGTCGGCGACGTGGTGACCGCACTGGACGCCGGACCGACGCCGCCCGACGCCTGAGGCCGGCCGTGCGCCGGCTCCCGCCCGGGCCCACCCGTGCCGGGCCCACCCGTGCCGGGCCCACGGTTGGGCCCGGGCGTTAAGAAGGGCCCCCTGCTATGCGGAAAGCGTTAACAGGGGGCCCTTCCTTACACCTCGGTCACTGCTTGAGCATGTTGTCCAGCAGCAGGGCGCAGCGGATCAGGCCGAGGTGGCTGTACGCCTGCGGGTGGTTGCCCAGCCCGCGCTCGGCCAGCGGGTCGTACTGCTCGGGGAGCAGCCCCGTCGGGCCCGCCGTGTCGACCATCTGGGCGAACAGCTCCTCCGCGTCGGTGCGGCGGCCGGTGCGCAGGTACGCCTCGATCAGCCATGCCGTGCAGATGTGGAAGCCGCCCTCGCGCCCGGGCAGGCCGTCGTCCCAGTGGTAGCGGTAGACGACCGGGCCGCTGCGCAGGTCCGCCTCGATCCGCAGCACGGTGGACAGGAAGCGCGGGTCGTCGCCGGGGAGCAGCCCCGACAGGCCGATCCACAGCGAGGACGCGTCCATGTCCTCGTCGCCGTACGCGACGCTGTACGCCTCGACGTCGGCGTGCCAGCCGTACTCCAGCACGTTGGCGCCGATCCGGTCGCGCAGCTCCACCCACTCGGGACGGTCCTCGCCGCCGTGCTGCCGCACCACGTGCAGCGCCCGGTCGACGGTCATCCAGCACATCACCTTCGAGAAGATGTGGTGCCGCGGGGGGAGGCGGGCCTCCCAGATGCCGTGGTCGGGCTCGTGCCAGCGGCGGCGGACCGCCTCGACCATGTTCTCCAGCACCCGCCACTCGTCCTCGCGGACGGTGCCCCGGGCGTCGGCGACGGCGGCGATGAGGTCGGCGATCGGGCCGAACACGTCGAGCTGGAGCTGGTGGTTGGCGAGGTTGCCGACCCGCACCGGCCGGGAGCCGGCGTAGCCGGGCAGGGTGTCGATGACCGCCTCGGCGCCCAGCTCGTACCCGTCGACGGTGTAGAGCGGGTGCAGCCGCTCGGGGTGCCCGCCGGTGCGCTCGATGCAGCCGTCCACCCAGCGCAGCAGCGCCTCGGCCTCCTCGGTGGAGCCGAGGTCGACCAGCGCCCGCGCGGTCATCGCCGCGTCGCGCAGCCAGCAGTAGCGGTAGTCCCAGTTGCGCACGCCGCCCAGCTCCTCGGGCAGCGACGTGGTCGCCGCCGCGAGGATCGAGCCGGTGGCCTCGTGGCAGAGGCCGCGCAGGGTGAGCGCGCTGCGGGCGACCAGGTCCCGGGCGGTGGTGGGCAGCCGCAGCGAGGCCACCCAGTCCTTCCACGGCTGCTCGGCGGCGGCCTGCCGCTCGTGGACCGTCAGCCGGTGGTGCTCCAGGCTGTGCGTGCCGAAGCGCAGCTCCAGCACCACCTGACCGCCGGCGGCGGACAGGTCGACGACGGCCTTCGCCGTCTCGTACCCGCCGTCGTTGTCGACCTGCCACTGCACCCCGGGGGAGTAGAGCGCGATCGGCTCGTTGGAGCCGAGCACCAGCAGCCCGTCGCCGACCGGCTGGAGCTGCGTGGCGACCTGGCCGAACTCGGGCCGGGGGGCGAACTCCACCCGCACCGTCCCGGAGCCGGTGAGCACCCGCACCAGGGCGGAGTCGCCGGTGACGACCGCCGGGCCGTCGGGGGTGGTCTCCCGGGCCGGCTTGTCCAGCCAGTCGGTGACGGTGAGGCCCGACCAGCGGGTCTCCACGGTCATCGTGCCGGAGCGGTAGCGCTGGCCGAGCGGGATGCCGCCGCGCTCGGGGGCGACGCTGAAGTGCCCGGCCGGGCTGCCGCCGACCAGGTCGGCGAAGATCGCCGCCGAGTCCGGCTTGGGGTGGCAGAGCCAGGTGACCTTGGCCTCGGGGGTGAGCAACGCGACCGTACGCCCGTTGGCGAGCATCGAGTGCCGCTCGATCGGGACGGCCCGCTCCCCGAACAGCCAGTGCCGCCGGGTCTCCAGCAGCAGGCCCAGCGCGCGGGCGGCCTCGATCGGCTCGCCGACGCGGTAGTCGGCCTTCGTCTCGCCGAGGCCGATCTTGATGCCCATGTCGGGGCCGTGCAGGTTGCCGAACGCGTTCTCGTCGGTGACGTCGTCGCCGATGAACAGCACGGCGCTGGCCGAGAGCTGGGTGCGGAGCTGGTCGACGGCGGTGCCCTTGTGGGTCGCCACCACGGACAGCTCGATGACCTCCTTGCCCTGGGTGACGGTGACGCCGTCCCAGGTGGCGGGGCCGGCGCGGACCGCGTCGACGGCGGCGGCGGCGACCTGCGGGTCCACCCCGCGGGTGTGCACGGCGACGCTGGCGGGCTTGCGCTCCAGCCGGACGCCCGGGTGGGCGTTGGCGATCTCGCGCAGCTCGTCGCGCAGCCGGGTGCGCACGGCGATCAGCTCGGGGGAGAGCCGCTCGACGAAGCCGATGTCGAACTCGGAGCCGTGGCTGCCGACGAGGTGGACCTCGCTGGGCAGCCGGGAGAGCGCGGCCAGGTCGCGCAGCGCCCGGCCGGAGACCACGGCGACGGTGGTCTGCGGCAGCGCCGCGAGCGCGCGGACGGCGGCGACCGACTCGGGCAGCGGCACGGCCTTGCTCGGGTCCTCCACGATCGGCGCGAGGGTGCCGTCGTAGTCACAGGCGACGAGGAGCTGCGGGACCCGGGCTATCCGCCCGATGGCCGCCCGCAGCTCCGGATCCAGCACTCCCGCGGCCGGGGCCGCCCCGTCGTGGACGGACGTGTTCACGCAACCTCCGTATCAGGCACACCGAGCTCGGTGAGGAACGACTTCGCCCAGTGCCCCACGTCGTGGGTACGCAGGTGGCGCTGCATGACCCGCATGCGACGGCGGGCCTCGGGCTTCTCCACGTGCACGGCCTTGAGCAACGCGTCCTTGACCGCGTCCGGGTCGTGCGGGTTACACAGGAACGCCTGGCGCAGCTCTGTCGCGGCGCCGGCGAACTCACTGAGCACGAGCGCGCCGCCCTGGTCGGCGCGCGATGCCACGTACTCCTTGGCCACCAGATTCATTCCGTCTCGCAGCGGGGTCACCATCATCACGTCGGCGGCCACGTACATCGCCGCCAACTCACTGCGACTGTACGACTGATGCAGGTAATGCACCGCCGGCACGCCGACCCTGCCGAATTCCCCATTAATCCGGCCAACCTCGCGCTCGACCTTGACCCGTAGGGCCTGGTAGTGCTCCACCCGTTCCCGGCTCGGCGTGGCCACCTGCACCATAACCGCGTCCGGAACTGTCAACTTTCCGTCAGCGAGAAGTTCGCGGAAGGCCTTGAGTCGGAGCTCGATGCCCTTCGTGTAGTCGAGCCGGTCGACGCCCAGGATGATCGTCCGGGGGTTGCCCAGCTCCTCGCGGATCTGCTTGGCCCGGGACTGGATCGCCGGGTCCTCGGCCAGCCGCTCCATCTCCCGGGTGTCGATGGAGATGGGGAATGCGCCCGCCTTAACCTGGCGGCCGTCGACCTGGATCATCTGCCCCTCGTAGCGCAGCCCGAGCAGGTGCCGGGCCAGCCGGACGAAGTTCTGCGCCGCCAGCCGCTGCTGGAAGCCGATCAGGTCCGCGCCGAGCAGCCCGCGCAGGATCTCGGTGCGGAACGGCATCTGCATGAACAGCTCGATCGGCGGGAACGGGATGTGCAGGAAGAACCCGATCCGCAGGTCGGGGCGCAGCTCGCGGAGCATCGCGGGCACGAGCTGGAGCTGGTAGTCCTGCACCCAGACCGTCGCGCCGTCGGCCGCGACCTCCGCCGCGGCCTCCGCGAACCGCGCGTTGACCAGCCGGTACGCCTCGCGCCAACGCCGCTTGTACGCCGGTGTCTCCACCGCGTCGTGATAGAGCGGCCAGATTGTCGCGTTCGACTGGCCCTCGTAGTAGCGCTCCAGCTCGTCGGCGCTCAGTGGCACCGGGTGCAGCCGGATGCCCTCCAGGTCGAACGGCTCGGGGGCGGGGCCGGTGCCGCCGGCCCAGCCGACCCACGTGCCCTGGTGTTCGGCGAGGACGGGGTGCAGGGCGGTGACGAGGCCACCGGGGCTGCGTCGCCACTGCCGCCCCTCGGGGGTGTTCACCTCGTCGACCGGTAGTCGGTTCGCCACGACGACAAAGGAACTACGGACGGTCACGTTCGGCCACCTCCGGGTGCTGACGGGTCCACCGCGCTGAGCGTACTGAGCGTAGCTGCGGCGTCTGGAGCCCCGTGCCGGAGTTACCTACCCGTCCCACGCTGGCCGAACCGTGAAGACGATCACGTCGCCCGCCCGGCTCACAGATCGATGATCGGCCATTCCTTCGGCAGCACCTCGCCCAGCACCTCGCGCCGGTCCGTCATGATCGGCGTCGTCGCCCGGGCGGCCTCCATCGCCGCCTGCGCCAGGTCCATGCTCCCCAGGGTTCGCGACCAGCCACCGAGGATCGCGCACATGTCGTGCTCGACGGGAGTGACGACCACCTGTTCGAGGTCGCCGAGGATGTCCAGGAGCGGCCAACCGTCGCTGGTCACCTGCCGGTACGCGGCGGCCAGGCAGAGGGCGGGGACGACCACGACCTGGAGCCTGTCCGCGACCTTGGCGATCTGCTCGCCGACCGCCTCGGTCCCTTCGGAATAGGCGAGCAGGCAGGAGGTGTCGAGCACCAGGCCGGCCTCGCTCACGAGGCCAGCCGTCCGCGCGAAGCCTCGCCCAGCAGTGCCGCCGCCTTGGCCCGCAGCTCGGGCGTGATCTTCGCCTGCGCCTCGTCGAGCCGCTGCCCGGCTTCGGTGAGACCCGCCTCGGTCAACCGGAAGCCGACCTGCCGCAGTGCCCGACGGGTGCGTTCCCCGGCCATCCGCTGCCGGACGCTCTCGGTGATGAACGCCGAGACGTTCGGCTCCTCGGCCAGCCGCTCCGCCACGTCGTCGGGAACGCTGATGGCGATCTTCTTGGTCATACCGCGAAAGCTATCCGGTTATACCGGGCGGGGCAAGGGGGCACGCGGGGGTGGTCGCCGGGCGGGGTGATGTGGGCGCAGCTCGGCGTACCTGTCAGGATTGACGATGGCGTGCGTCGTGGCCGGCCCCCGGCCGGCGGCGGCGAGGGGCCCCGGAGCCCGCGCCCGCATCCCGACGCGTCGAGACCAGCAATCAACGGAGGTAGCCCGCACCGTGGCCCAGTACATCTACGTCCTGGAAAAGGCGCGCAAGGCGCACGGCGACAAGGTCGTGCTCGACAACGTGACGCTGAGCTTCCTGCCGGGGGCCAAGATCGGTGTGGTCGGCCCCAACGGCGCGGGCAAGTCCAGCCTCCTCAAGATCATGGCAGGGCTGGACAAGCCGAGCAACGGCGAGGCCCGGTTGATGCCCGGCTACACCGTCGGCATGCTCGCCCAGGAGCCCCCGCTCAACGACGCCAAGACCGTGCTCGGCAACGTCGAGGAGGCGGTCGCCGAGACCAAGGCCAAGCTGGAGCGGTTCAACAAGATCGCCGAGCAGATGGCGACCGACTACTCCGACGAGCTGATGGAGGAGATGGGCAAGCTCCAGGAGGAGCTCGACCACGCCGATGCGTGGGACATCGACTCCAAGCTCGAACTGGCCATGGACGCGCTGCGCTGCCCGCCGCCGGACGCCGACGTCACCCAGCTCTCCGGTGGCGAGCGCCGCCGGGTCGCCCTGTGCAAGCTGCTGCTGGAGGCGCCCGACCTGCTGCTGCTCGACGAGCCCACCAACCACCTGGACGCGGAGAGCGTCTCCTGGCTGGAGCAGCACCTGGCCAAGTACGCCGGCACCGTCATGGCGATCACCCACGACCGCTACTTCCTGGACAAGGTGGCCGGCTGGATCCTGGAGCTGGACCGCGGCCGGGCCATCGGCTACGAGGGCAACTACTCCACCTACCTGGAGAAGAAGGCCGCCCGGCTCTCCGTCGAGGGGCGCCGCGACGCCAAGATGAAGAAGCGCCTCTCCGAGGAGCTGGAGTGGGTCCGCTCCAACGCCAAGGCCCGGCAGACCAAGTCCAAGGCCCGCCTCGACCGCTACGACGAGATGGCCACCGAGGCGGAGAAGACCCGCAAGCTGGACTTCGAGGAGATCCAGATCCCGCCGGGCCCGCGCCTGGGCAGCACGGTGATCGAGGCCAACCACCTCAGCAAGGGCTTCGGCGACCGGCTGCTGATCGACGACCTGTCGTTCTCGCTGCCGCGCAACGGCATCGTCGGCATCATCGGCCCCAACGGCGTCGGCAAGACCACCCTGTTCAAGACCATCGTCGGGCTGGAGCAGCCCACCGGCGGCGAGGTCCGGGTGGGCCCCACCGTCTCGCTGTCCTACGTCGACCAGAACCGGCAGGGACTGGACGGCGACAAGACGGTCTGGGAGGTCGTCTCCGACGGGCTCGACTACCTGATGGTCGGCAAGGTCGAGATGCCGTCGCGGGCGTACATCGCGGCGTTCGGGTTCAAGGGGCCCGACCAGCAGAAGCCGACCAAGGTGCTCTCCGGCGGCGAGCGCAACCGGCTCAACCTGGCGCTGACGCTGAAGATCGGCGGCAACGTCATCCTGCTCGACGAGCCGACCAACGACCTCGACGTCGAGACCCTCTCCAGCCTGGAGAACGCGCTGCTGGAGTTCCCCGGCTGCGCCGTGGTCATCTCCCACGACCGGATGTTCCTCGACCGGGTCGCCACGCACATCCTGGCCTGGGAGGGCGACGAGGCGAACCCGGCGAAGTGGTTCTGGTTCGAGGGCAACTTCGAGGCGTACGAGAAGAACAAGGTCGACCGGCTCGGCGCCGAGGCGGCCCGCCCGCACCGGGTCACCTACCGCAAGCTCACCCGCGACTGAGCATGGCGGACCGCTTCGTCTACCACTGCACCCTGCGCTGGTCCGACCTGGACGCGTACGGCCACGTCAACAACTCGCGCTTCCTCACCCTCTACGAGGAGGCGCGGGTGGCGCTGATGTTCGCCGGCGGCAAGGCGTGGGGGGTCGGCTCGTTCGCCGACGGGGTCGTCATCCGCCGGCACGAGGTCGACTACCTGCGCCCGGTCGACTACGCGCTGGGCCGGGCCACGGCCGAGGCCGCCCCGACCGTCCGGATCGAGCTGTGGGTGGAGGAGATCCGGGCCGCCCGGTTCACCGTCGCCTACGAGCTGTACGACGGCGACACCCTCGCCAGCACCGCCCGCTCGGTGCTGGTCCCGTTCGACCTGGTCGCCCAGCGGCCCCGGCGGGTCACCGACGAGGAGCGGGCCTTCCTGCTGTCGTACGCCCCCGGCAGCGCGGCCGGGCGGCCGGCGTGAGCGACGCACCGGCGCGCCCGCAGCGGCCCGGCCCGGACCCCGGTCCGGTCGGCGGGCACGGGCTGACCGGGGTGGCGGACGCGGGCGCGTTCCTGGCCCGGCTGGTCCGGCTCGACCCGGCCGCGCCGGTCCGGCTGCGCCCGGCCGCGCCGGCCGGCGGGCCGGACGCGGCGGGCGGCCGGACGGCGCTCTGGGCCCGGCTGCCGTGGGGCGTGCTGGCCGTCCGGACGGTGGCCGGGCCGGGGTGCGGTGACGTCACGGTGGCCGCCGGGGAGCTGCTGGACGCGCTGTCGTCCGGCGCGGGCGGCCTGCCCGTGCGGCGGGACGCGCAGTGGCGCTGGCCGCTGCCGCCGCCGGCCAGCCGGTCGGTGGAGCTGTTGCCGGCCGGGGAGCTGTGGCGGATCGCCGAGGCGGCCGCCGGCACGCTGCGGGAGGCCGCCGCGCACGGGGTGGCCGGCCGGGCGGTGGGTCAGCGGGTGCTGCGGGACGCCCTGCTCGACCACGTTGCGGTGGTGGTCACCCCGGACGACCCGCCCGGGCCCCCCGTCGAGATCGCCCAGCGGCTGGTGCAGGGGCTGGTGCGGATGGGCTTCCTGGGTCGCCCCGGCGACGGCGATACGGCCGCCGCGGGCCCCGGTGCGGGGGCCGGGGGCGGCGACGTTCAGGTGAGGACGGCCGGCCGGTGGGTCGGTCTGGTGGGACCATACGGAGCCGTGTGGTCGCAGAAGGTTGTGGATCTTGCCGTCATGCCGCTCGGGACTCATCCGAAAGTATGACCGGTGGTCGTTCTTCTGGCCTGGGGCTGTCGTTGGGGGGATGCCACAACCCGGCTGTCCGGGTACCGTCCATCCTCGGATCCAACGCACCGTAGGCGGCTGGATCCGCTGGGGAGTGAGGTGCGCGAGCGATGCCGTGGTGGTCATGGCGCCCCGGTCCCGCCATTGGCGGCGAACCGGAAACTCGAAGCGGGATCACAGTGGACAGCACCGTCCGGGTCGGACCACCGGCCCCACGTCAACCGGGCGACGACTGCCCGTCCGTCGATCGGCCGATGATCGCCGACATGTCGGCCACCATCGCGCCGGTCACCCTCCGCCGGGTCTGCGACGCGCTCGACCTGCTGGACGTGCGCTACCTGGCCGACGGCGACGGCAACCTGCTGGCCATGTGGGAGCGGCACGCGGTGCTGGTCACCCTGGAGGGGCCCGAGGACGAGATCCTGGTGATGCGGGCCCGCCCGCACGCCACGGTGCCACCGGACTGGGCCGACCGGGCCTACCGGGTGGTCAACGAGTGGAACCACACCCGACGGTTCTGCAAGGCATACATCGGTGACCCCACCGAGCGGGGGCAACTGCCCATCTACGCGGAGCTCCAGGTGCCGCTCGGCGCCGGCGCGCACGACGCGCTGCTGGTGGAGATGCTCGACTGCGGGGCCGCGGTGGCCACCACCTTCGTGGACTGGCTGCACGACGAGGGTGCCCTGCTCTGATCCGCACGGTCCCGTCCGGGCCGCCGCCGGCGGCCCGGACGAGACCGTGGCAGGCTCAGGCCGGCCCGGCCGGGTCCTCCATGACGTTGACCATGAAGTAGGCGGCCCGCTCCAGATAGTCCCAGAGCGCCGTGGCGATCTCCGGCGGCAGCTCCAGCCGGTCGACGGCCCGTCGCATGTGGTGCAGCCAGGCGTCGCGCTCGGCGGCGCCGATCCGGAACGGGGCGTGCCGCATCCGCAGCCGGGGGTGCCCCCGCTGGGCGGAGTAGGTGTTGGGGCCACCCCAGTACTGCATGAGGAACAGCGTCAGCCGGTCGGCGGCGGGGCCCAGATCCTCCTCCGGATACATCGGCCGCAGCAGCGGATCGGCGGCGACGCCGACGTAGAACTCGTCCACCAGCTTGCGGAAGGTGGGTTCGCCGCCGACCGCTTCGAAGAGGGTCGCGGCACGCTCGGACTCACCGGTGGGATTCACCGTTCCATCCTGCCAGGTGCGGCCGGACCCGGCGGCGGCCTACCGGCCCGGCCACTGCCGACCTCGTCACAGCGGGATCACGGCGGCCCGGCGCGGCGGGAAGGCCGGGTGACCCGCGACGGCAGCCCCCGGGTGGTCAGCTCACCGCCTGGCTGGCCCGGCCGCGCTCGCCCGGCGCGCCGCCCTCGCGCCCGTCGCCCGGGGCGACGGGCCGGGGCCGGGGCTCGCCGGTACCGGCCGGGGCCGGTGCCGGCGTTGCGGCGTTGCCGGCGGCCTCCACCGCCGCGTCGATCGCCGTCCGCGTCGGCCACGCCGCGGCGGTGAGCAGCATCAGCAGCACGCCGGCCGCGCTCCACCCCCCGACCACCACCGGGATCGGGAAACGCTCGGCGAGCAGGCCGGTGACCAGCACGGCGAGGCCCTGGATCACCTGGACGCCGGTGGCCATCACGCCGAACGCCCGGGCCCGGTAGCCGTTGGGCAGCGCGCGGACGAAGAGACCGTTGGCGACCGGGAGCAGCCCGGCGACCGCGAAGCCGCACAGGCCGGCGAGCAGCGCCACCACCAGCGGCGGCGGGTCGAGCAGCGACGGCACCAGGACGAGCGGGGCGAGCACCGCCAGCGGCCGGATCAGCACGAGCCGGCGGGCCGGGGCGACCGCCCGGCTGACCAGCAGCCCGCCCAGGATGAAGCCGACCGGGTTGGCGGCCATGATCACGGCCTGGGCGACGCCGCTGTCCATGCCGTCGTCGACGCCCTCGCGGGCCCAGGCGGCGGCCAGCCCCTCCGGCACGATGGAGAAGAGCATGGCGCTGAAGACCAGCAGGGCGATCGCCCGCAGCACCGGCGTGCCGAACACGATCCGGAAGCCGTCGCCGGTCTCCCGCAGCAGGTGGCTGCGGTGGGCGCTGGTCATCGCCGGCGGCCGGTCCTGCACGCCGAAGCGGACCAGGGCCGCCGACAGGGCGAAGGTGGCCGCGTTGACCAGCAGGGCGAGGGTCGGGTCGAACGCGGCGAGGGCCGCGCCGATGAGATAGCCGAGCACCTGGGCGGCCTGGCCGGTGCTGCTGTTGAGCGAGAGCCCGACGACCAGCCGGTCGCCGGTCAGGATGAGCGGCATCAGCGCGGACCGGGCGGCCTGGCTGGGCGGGTTGGCCAGGGTGGTCGCGAAGAGCAGGCAGAGGATCAGCCACGGCTCGTTGCCCGGGAGGGCGACCAGCACCATCAGGGCCATCCGGATCAGGTCGCACGCCACCATCACCGAGCGGTAGCGGTAGCGCTCGGCCAGCGTGGCCAGCAGCGGGCCGCCGATCAACCAGGGCAGGAAGCTGACCGCGAACGCGGCGGCCGAATAGGCCACGGACTGCGTCTCGCGGTAGACCAGCACCGTGACGGCGGCCTTGGCGATGAAGTCGCCGATCCAGGAGAGCGCGCTGGCGGTGAAGACCGCCCTGTACTCCCGCTGGGCGAACACCTCGCGGAAGGTGGCCGGCCCTTCCTGGGAGGGTCGCTCGTCGGACACCGTGGCCTCCATCGTTCCCACGGTGGGCCACTCGTGATGGCCTGACCGGGAACCGTCGTCAGATCTACGGATCAGCGAGACGTGATCACGCTCCGGCAGGTGGCGTGCGTACCGGATTCTGCCCGATCGTCTGACAACTAGCTAGGGCGAACGGATTGATCGTCGCATCTCCGACTGAACGAACGGACGATACCCGAGGGGCCGCGAGGTCCGCGACCCCTGTATTCTCGGCCAACATATCCGCAGGTCATCGACGTTTCTCGGTGGCTCGGGCGGATGGTGGCCCGCCCGCGGCGGTGGCGGCGGAGCCGGATCAGGGGGTCGGTGGGCCCGCTCAGGTGGCCCCGCCCTGGCCGGTCGCCGTGTCGTCCGGGGCCCGCAGCGGGACGCCCGGATAGAGGCGGGCGGCGGCGATCTTGGCGGTGATGCCCGAGTTCTCCAGCGCCTCGGCGAGCCGCCGGCGCAACTCCCGGCCCACCGCGAACTGCCCGTCCGCGGTGGTCTTCACCACCGTGCGGATCACCGCGCCGTCCACCGTCATCTGCTCGACGCCCAGCACGTCGGGCTCCTCCACGATCTCCGGGGCCAGGTCCGGGTCCAGGGCCACCGACGCGGCGGCCGTGCGCAGCACCGCCGTCGCCTCCTCGGTGCCGGCGAACCCGATCGGCAGGTCCACCACGACCAGCGCCCACCCCTGGCTCTTGTTGCCCACCCGGACGATCTCGCCGTTGCGGATGTACCAGAGCACGCCCCGGCCGTCGCGGACGGTGGTGACCCGCAGGCCGACCGACTCCACCACGCCCGTCGCCTCGCCCAGGTCCACCGTGTCGCCCACGCCGTACTGGTCCTCGACCAGCATGAACAGGCCGGCGATCAGGTCCTTGACCAGGCTCTGCGCGCCGAAGCCGAGCGCCACGCCGGCGATGCCCGCGCTGGCCAGCAGCGGCGCCAGGTCGAAGCTGAACTCCCGCAGGATCATCAGCAGCGCGATGCCGAAGACGAACGCCGTGACCATGCTGCGCAGCACCGAGCCGATCGCCTCGGCCCGCTGCCGCCGCCGCTCGGGGATGAACTCGCCGGGCTCGTGGGCGGCGGTCGGCACCCGCTCGCGCAGCGGACGCAGCAGCGTGGGCACCCCGTCGGCGGTGGTCCGGACCAGCCGCTTGATCATCCGGTGCAGCGCCCACCGGGCGAGGAAGGCCAGCGCGAGGATCAGCAGCACCCGCAGCGGCTTGAGCAGGATCCAGTAGCTGCCCTCCGCGAACCAGGCCGAGCCGCTCGTCTCGTACAGCCACTCGCAGGAGGTGCTGCCCTGGCAGTCCGCGCTCGGCGACGGGCCCGGGGACGCCCCGGGGGCCGCGGTGGCGGGCGCGGTGACGGCCACGACGTCGGAGAGGGTGGCGAGAAACAGGCTGCGGGCGCTCACCCTGCTTTCGTACCCCACCGCCCGCGACCGGCCGGCAGCGGGGCGCGTGCCCCCGGGCGGACCGTGCGGAACCGGTCATCCTGACACAACCGCCGAGTGCTTCGAGGAGGGACCCCGGATTAGTACGTGCAATCCGGGGCCTTATCAGGGACGATTGGCGCAACGGACGTCGGTGATCCCGCCGACGCCGGCGTCGTTCCGCCCTGCGCGGGTCGGCCCGGCGGGCCAGCGGCGGGAGCAGCTGGACCGGGAGGGTGAGCTCGATGCCTGACATACGACCCGCGGTGGGCTCTGGCGCGCTGGTTCTCAACGCCACCTACGAGCCGCTGTGTGTCGTGTCCGTGCGTCGCGCCGCCATTCTCGTGCTCTCCGCCAAGGCCGTCTGCGTCGCCGACGGCGAGGGGATCCTGCACAGCGCCCGCGACGCGCTCCCGGTGCCCTCCGTGGTCCGGCTCACCCGGTTCGTGCGGGTGCCCTACCGCGCCCACGTCGGGCTCTCCCGGCGGGCGATCTTCGCCCGGGACGGCTGGCGGTGCGCCTACTGCCGGGGCCCGGCCGAGACCATCGACCACGTCTTCCCGCGCAGCCGGGGCGGCCGGCACGCCTGGGAGAACGTGGTGGCCGCCTGCGCCCGGTGCAACCACACCAAGGGCGACAAGACCCCGGCCGAGCTGGGCTGGCGGCTGCACGCCCCGCCGGCCGTGCCGAAGGGGACCGCGTGGCGGGTGCTCGGGCACCGGGCCCCCGACCCGCGCTGGGCGGACTGGCTCGACCTGCGCGAGGCCGAGACCGAGGCGGCGGCCTGAGCCACCCGCACGCCCGCACGCCTGCGCCCGCACGCCTGCGCCCGCACGCCCGCGCCCGCACGCCCGCGCGGTGCCCGTCACCCGGTGCGGGCCTTCACCAGCGACGCGTACACCACCACGTTGTCGGCGTACCCCGCCTCGCCGCCGACCCACGCGCCGCCGCAGGTGATCAGGCGCAGCCCCGGGCGGCTGAAGTCGCCGTAGACCTCGTCCACCGGCAGCCGGGCCTTGGCGTAGCGCCGTACCTCGTCGACCTCGAAGATCGCCACGGAGCGGTCGGCCCGGCTCACCTCGACCCGGTCGCCTGAGCGCAGCTCCTTCAGCTCGTGGAAGACCGCCGGCCCGGTGCGGGTGTCGACGTGGCCGACGATCACCGCCGGGCCGTACTGGCCGGGGGTCGGGCCCTGGTCGTACCAGCCGGCCTCCTGGGCGCGGTCGGCGTCGGGCACCCCGATGCTGCCGTCCGCGGCGATGCCCACGTCGTGCACCGGGGCGTCGAGGCCGATCGGCGCGCTCGTGATGCCGACCGGCCGGCTGGCCGCCAGCACCGGGAACTTCTTCGGCGGGGGCCGCAGGCCGGCGATGAAGCGGTCCGGCAGGAGGCTCTGCCCCGTCACCCGTTCGACGCCCAGCATCGCCACGATCAGCACCATCAGGGCGGCGACGAACAGCACCGGGAACCCCGGGCCCCGGCGGACCGCCCGCTGCCACCGCCGGGCGGCCGTACCGGATCGGGCCGCCGCGCCGACGGGCCCGGCGCGGCCGGGCGGCACGGCGGCGCGGCCGGGCGGTCCCACGGTGGTCACGCTGGCCGAGAAGGCCTGCCGGGCCACCCGGGCGAACCGGCCGCAGCCCCGGGCCACCAGCCGGGCCGCCGCCCGGACCGGCCTGCGCCGCGTCCGTCGGGCGCGGTCCCGCCGGTCGCGCTCGCGTCGGGTCGTGGCGGCGGCGCGGGTACGTCGGGCCATGACGGCTCCCGGTCAGGACCGCGTCCCGGTCTGCCGGCGGGTGCCGAACGCGCCGAACCCGGCCGCGACGGCCGCCGCCACCAGGCCGCCGACCAGCAGCAGCGAGCCCGTGCCCCGGCCCTCGCCGGCCGTGCCGCCGGCGCCGGTGTTCGGGCCCTTGCTCGGCTGCGTCATGTTCAGCACGGTGAGGGTGGTGGTCGCGGTGCCGCCGTTGGCGCAGCGCAGCTCGACCGGGTAGTCGCCGGCCTGCTTGTTGCCGGGCACGGTGACCGCCCCGGTCAGGAAGCCGTTGTTCGGCCGGAGCACGACCCGCCCGAACGCGTCTGACTGCACGTCGGCCTGCCGGTTGTTGTCGTTGTCGCAGCTCGCCCGGATGTCGACGCGGGTGCCGGCCGGCGCGCTGTTCGGGGTGACCTCGACGAAGGTGTTCTCCCCGGCCCAGGCCGGCGCGCCGGCGAGCAGGACGAACGCCCCGAGCACGCCGAGCACGGTCAGCGCGGCCCGTACGGTCGGCCCCGCACCCACGGCCCGCGCGCCGCGTCCGGCCGGCCGGGCCGGGGCCGGCGCGGGCGGCGTTGCCGGACGCATCCTGGCTGCCGGCGCGGCGCACCTGGCCGGCCGGGCACGGTGTGACGTGGTGAGCCCCCGCATCGTTCCCCCCTCCCGGTGCCGAGGCACCGGAATCCTCCCCGGGACAAGTCCGCCCTGCATTCCCCCTGACGTGGGGGCAAACCCGCCGGCACCGGTCCGCGCGCCGGCTCGGCTGGTGTTCGGCAGGGTGTTAGGAGGGGGCCCTTCCTATACAGAAAGCGTTAACAAGGTGCCCTTCCTTACAGGCGGGTGACGGGGTGCCAGGCCAGGGGGGTGGAGAGGACCATCGTGCTCGACGGCTGGCCGTACGGAGCGAGCCGGTCGATCACCCGCTCGAAGTCGCCGATCGAGCCGGCCGCCACCCGCAGCACGCTGCACGCGTCGCCGGTGATCCGGTGGATCTCCATGATCTCCGGCCAACCCGGCACGTCCGGGTCGTTGAGGATGCACCGCGACCCGTAGCAGGACATCCGGATCAGGGCGACCACCGTGCGGCCGGCGCGGGCCAGGTCGACGTGGGCGTGGTAGCCGGTGATCACCCCCGACTCCTCCAGCCGGCGGACCCGTTCCGCCACGGCCGGCGGCGACAGGTGCACCCGGCGGGACAGCTCGCTGTAGGAGAGCCGGGCGTCGGCCTGGAGTTCCCGCAGCAGCGCCCAGTCCATGTCGTCCACGCCTGGCCTTCCTCTCCGAAAGGTGGATGGGGGTTTCGGCTTTGGCTTCGCAGGTCGAAGGCGGGCAGCGCCGTCGAATCGGCATTCCGTTCGGCCCGTCGACCGGGGCACCATGACGCTACCCGGCTCATGGAGGAGACGACAGGTGGAGCAGACGGACCTGCGGGTGCCCGCACCGGCCACGGCGGTCCGTCCGGCGACCCCGCGGCAGCGGGCGGCCCGGGCGGCCCGTAACGGCGGCGAACCGACCCTGGACTTCGCCGACCGGGTGCCCTACGACGCGTACGTGCACGCCAGCACCCTGCACCGGTTGCAGCAGCCGCTGAGCGACGACCCGGGCGAGATGTCCTTCCTGATGGTCAGTCAGATCATGGAGCTCTACTTCGGGCTGACCCGCCACGAGCTGCGCGAGGCCCAGCGCTGCCTGCGCGCCGACCGGGTCCGCGCCGCCCTGGCCCCGCTGCGCCGCGCGGCGCTGCACCTGGAGGGGCTCAACGCGGCCTGGAAAGGGCTGCGCTGGATGACCCCGGCCGACTTCAACCGGTTCCGCAACCTGCTCGGCGAGGGATCCGGCTTCCAGTCGGCGATGTACCGGCACCTGGAGTTCACGCTGGGCCTGCGCGACGCGGCCCTGATCCGGCCGTTCCGCCGGCAGGCCGAGGTGCACGCCGAGCTGCGCGCCACACTGGCCGCCCCGAGCCTGTGGGACGACGTGGTCGCCCTGCTGGCCCGCCGCGGCTTCGCCGTTCCGGCCGAGGTGCTGGGGCGCGACGTCGGCGAGGAGCACCGGCCGCACCCGGCGGTGGAGGCCGCCTGGGTGGCGATCTACGACGACGAGGAGGCCGGCGGCGGGGAGACGGCCGGCGAGGGGAGCGGCGCGGGCGGGCCGGGCGACGAGCTGCGGCTGCTCGGCGAGGCGTTGGCCGAGGTGGCCGAGCAGTTCGGCGACTGGCGGTGGAACCACGTCAAGGCGGTGCAGCGCACCATGGGCGCGAAGGTCGGCAGCGGCGGCTCCGCCGGCCTGGCCTGGTTGCAGCGCAGCATGTCCCGGGTGGTCTTCCCCGAGCTGTGGTCGGCCCGGACGGCGATGTGAGCGGGGGGACACGATGACCGTCGCGGAGAGCGGGGCGCACCGCCTCGACAAGGCCGACCCCGGGCACCGGCACCTGTTCCACGTGCCGCCGGCCGACGGCGGGCGCTACCCGGAGGCCGCGTACCTGGCCGGCAACTCGCTCGGCCTGCAACCCCGGGCCACCCGCGCCGAGCTGCTGGCCGACCTGGACGCGTGGGGCCGGCTCGGCGTCGAGGGGCACCTGGAGGCCGACCGGCCCTGGCTGCCGTACCACGAGCTGTTGACCGGGCCCGTCGCGCGACTGGTCGGCGCGCGGCCCACGGAGGCCGTGGTGATGAACTCCCTCACCGTCAACCTGCACCTGCTGATGGTCAGCTTCTACCGGCCGGCGGGGCGGCGCACCCGGATCGTCATCGAGGACTCCGCCTTCCCGTCGGACAGCTACGCGGTGCGCAGCCAGGCCCGCTTCCACGGCCTCGACCCCGACGCCGCCGTGCTGCGGCTGCGCCCGCGCCCCGGCGAGGACGCCCTGCGCACCGCCGACGTGACCGACCTGCTCGCCGCCGAGGGCGACACGATCGCGCTGGTGCTGCTCGGCGGGGTCAACTACCTCACCGGCGAGCTGCTGGACATCCCGGCGATCACCGCCGCCGGGCGGGCCGCCGGCGCGGTCGTCGGCTGGGACCTGGCGCACGCGGCCGGCAACGTGCCGCTCGCGCTGCACGACTGGGGCGTCGACTTCGCCGCCTGGTGCTCCTACAAGTACCTCAACTCCGGCCCGGGCGCGCTGGCCGGCGTCTTCGTCCACGAGCGGCACCTCGGCCGGGCCGACCTGCCCCGCTTCGAGGGCTGGTGGAGCACCGAGGCGGCCACCCGGTTCGAGATGGCCCCCACCTCCCGGCCCCCGGCGACCGTGGAGGCGTGGCAGGTGTCCAACCCGCCGATCCTCGCCATGGGCCCGGTGCGCACCTCGCTGGAGCTGTTCGACTCGGTAGGCATGCCGGCGCTGCGGGAGCGCAGCGTGCGGCTCACCGGCTACCTGGAGCGGCTGCTCGACGACGTCACCGCGACCCGCCCGCTGACCGTGGTGACGCCGCGCGACCCGGCCCGCCGGGGCTGCCAGCTCTCGGTGCGCGTCGGCGCGGGCAGCGCCGGGGAGCTGACCAAGCGGCTGCGCCACGAGCACGGGGTGATCGCCGACGCCCGGGAGCCGGACGTCGTCCGGTTCGCCCCGGTGCCGCTCTACTCGACGTACCACGACTGCTGGCGGGTCGCCGACGCGCTGGCCGCGACGGTCGCGGAGGTGACCCCATGAACCCCGAACGGGACGAGATCGCCGTCGTCGGGGCCGGGCTGGCCGGCTGCCTGCTGGCCTGCTTCCTGGCCCGGCGCGGCTACCGGGTGGCGCTCTACGAGCGGCGGCCGGACCCGCGCGCCGGCCGCGTCGAGCGGGGCCGCTCGATCAACCTGGCGCTGTCCGAGCGCGGGCTCGACGCGCTGCGCCGGATCGGGCTGGCCGAGCAGGTGCTGGCCGACGCGCTGCCGATGCGCGGGCGCATGATCCACCCCGTGACGGGGGAGCCGGCGTTCCAGTCCTACAGCGCCGCCGGGGACCGGGCGATCAACTCGATCAGCCGGGGCGCGCTCAACAACGCCCTGCTCACCGCCGCCACCGCGCTGCCCGGGGTGCGGGCCGCCTTCGACCACCGGCTCGTCGGCCTCGACCCGGCCACCGGCGAGATGACCTTCGAGACCCCGCAGGGCAAGATCACGGCCGCCGCGCCGGTCGTCCTCGGTGCCGACGGGGCCGGCTCCGCCGTGCGCGGGCAACTCCTCGCGTACGGGGTCCTGGAAGAGAGCCTCGACTTCCTCGACTACGGCTACAAGGAGCTGACCCTCCCCCCGCTGGGCGGGGAGTTCGCCCTCGACCCGGCGGCCCTGCACATCTGGCCGCGCGGCACGTCGATGATGATCGCCCTGCCCAACCCCGACCGCTCGTTCACCTGCACGCTGTTCTGGCCCACCCACGGCACGGCGAGCTTCGCCTCGCTGACCAGCCCGGCGGCGATCGAGCGGCACTTCGCCACCCACTACCCGGACCTGCTGCCGCTGGCCCCCAACCTGGTCGACGACTACCAGCACAACCCGGTCGGGGTGCTCGGCACCGTCCGCTGCACGCCGTGGCAGGCGGGCGGCCGGGTCGGGCTCCTCGGCGACGCCGCGCACGCCATCGTCCCGTTCTACGGCCAAGGCGCGAACTGCGCGTTCGAGGACGTGGTGGCGCTGGACCGCTGCCTCGACGAGTGCGCCGACGACTGGGCGGCCGCGCTGCCGCTGTTCCAGGCGCGGCGGCAGGACGACGCCGAGGCGATCGCCCGGATGGCCCTGGCCAACTTCGTGGAGATGCGCGACAAGGTCGCCTCCCCGGTCTTCCAGGCCCGCCGCCGCCTCGACCACGCGCTGGAACGGGCCCTGCCCGGGAGGTACGCCTCCCAGTACGAGCTGGTGTCCTTCTCCACCACCCCGTACGCGCGGGTGCGGCGGCGGGTGCGCCGCCAGCAGGCGGCGCTCGGGGCGGTGGCCGCCGGCACGGCGGCGCTGCTGGCCGGCGCGGTCGGCGCGGCGTGGAGCAGGGGGCGGCGGCGGTGAGCGTGACCTGGGATCCGGGCCTGATGGCCGGGCGGGCGGCCGGCGGGCCGCCGCTGCTGCGGCACTTCGTCGGCGGGGAGTTCGTCGCCGCGGGCCGCCGGTTCACCAAGCGCAGCCCCGTCACCGGCGAGCCGGTCTTCGAGGTGGTCGAGGCCGACCGGTCCACCGTCGACGACGCGGTCGCCGCCGCCCGGGCGGCCCTGCGCGGGCCGTGGGGCCGGACGGGGGAGCGGGACCGCGCCGAGGTCCTGCGCCGGGTCGCCGACGAGCTGGAACGCCGCTTCGCCGACCTGGTCACCGCCGAGGTCGCCGACACCGGCAAGTCCATCGGCCAGGCCCGCACGCTGGACGTGCCCCGGGCCGCGGCCAACTTCCGGGCGTTCGCGGAGATCGTGGCGACCGCACCGACGGAGTCGTTCACCACCGTCACCCCCACCGGCGGGCGGGCGTTGAACTACGCCGTGCGCAAGCCCGTCGGCGTCGTCGCCGTGATCGTGCCGTGGAACCTGCCGCTGCTGCTGCTCACCTGGAAGGTCGCCCCGGCGCTGGCCTGCGGCAACGCCGTGGTGGTCAAGCCCAGCGAGGAGACCCCCGCCTCGGCGACCCTGCTCGCCGAGGTGCTGGCCGCCGCCGGGGTGCCCGACGGGGTGTTCAACCTGGTGCACGGCTTCGGCCCCGACTCGGCCGGCGAGTTCCTGACCCGCCACCCGGACGTCGACGCGATCACGTTCACCGGCGAGTCCGCCACCGGCGGGGCGATCATGCGGGCCGCCGCCGACGGGGTGAAGGCCGTCTCGTTCGAGCTGGGCGGCAAGAACGCCGGCCTGGTCTTCGCCGACGCCGACCTCGACGCCGCCGTCGCCGGGTCGGTGCGGTCCAGCTTCACCAACGGCGGCCAGGTGTGCCTGTGCACCGAGCGGATCTACGTGCAGCGGCCCGTCTTCGACGAGTTCGTCGGGCGGCTGGCGAAGGCGGCCGACGCGCTCGCGTACGGGTGGCCCGCCGACGAGGCCACCGTCAACATGCCGCTGATCTCCCACCAGCACCGGGAGAAGGTGCTCGGCTACCACGACCTCGCCCGCGCCGAGGGGGCCGAGTTCCGGGCCGGCGGCGGCACGCCCGCCTTCGGCGACGCCCGCGACGGCGGCGCGTACGTGCGGCCCACCGTGCTCACCGGCCTCGGCCCCGACGCCCGCACCAACCGCGAGGAGATCTTCGGCCCGGTGGTGCACGTCGCCCCGTTCGACACCGAGGAGGAGGCGTACGCGCTGGCCAACGGCACCGAGTACGGCCTCGCGGCGACCGTGTGGACCCGGGACGTGGGCCGGGCGCACCGGGCCGGGGCCCGCCTCGACGCCGGCATCGTCTGGGTCAACACCTGGTTCCTGCGGGACCTGCGCACCCCGTTCGGCGGGGTCAAGGCGTCCGGCATCGGCCGCGAGGGCGGCGTGCACTCCCTCGACTTCTACTCCGAACTCACCAACGTCTGCGTGGACCTCACATGACCGTCGACATCGAAGCCGCCGCCCGGGAGCTGACCGAGGCCCGGTCCAGCGGCAAGCCCTGCCCGCCGCTGCGCGGCCGGCTGCTGCCCGAGGGGGACGTCGCGTCGGCGTACCTCGTGCAGCAGCGCCAGGCGCGGGCCTGGCACGGCCGGGGCGAACGCCGGGTCGGCGCGAAGATCGGCCTGACCTCCCGGGCCGTGCAGGACAGCCTCGGCGTGTACGAGCCCGACTTCGGGGTGCTGACCGACGCGATGGCCGTCGCCGACGGCGACGAGGTGCCGATCGGGCGGCTGCTCCAGCCCCGGGTGGAGGCGGAGATCGCCTTCGTGCTCGGCGCGGACCTCACCGTCGGGCGGCCCACCACCGTCGACCTGCTGCGGGCCGTCGACCACGTGCTGCCGGCCATCGAGATCGTCGACTCGCGGGTCGCCGGCTGGGACATCTCCATCGTCGACACCGTCGCCGACAACGCCTCCAGCGGGCTGTTCGTGCTCGGCACCGCGCCGCGCCGGCTCGCCGACGTGGACCTGCGGCTGTGCGGGATGGTCCTGGAGCACGCGGGGGAGCCCGTCTCGGTCGGTGCGGGCGCGGCGTGCCTCGGCAACCCGCTGCACGCCCTCGGCTGGCTCGCCGGCACCCTCGCCCGCGCCGGCGACCCGCTGCGCGCCGGCGACGTGGTGCTCTCCGGGGCGCTCGGGCCGATGGTGCCGGTGACGCCCGGCGCGGCGTACGAGGCGCGGATCTCCGGGCTCGGCTCGGTGCGGACCTGCTTCAGCGAGGAGAAGTCATGATCGGGGTGGACACCGCCGGCATCGCCGCGAGGCTGGGCGAGGCGGCCGACACGGCCACCGCCATCGGCCAGCTCGCCGCCGAGACCGGCCTCGACGTCGACGGCGCGTACGCGGTGCAGACCGCCCTCGTGCAGCGCCGGCTCGACCGGGGCGAACGCCTCGTCGGGGTGAAGATGGGGCTGACCAGCCGCGCGAAGATGGCCCAGGTCGGCGTCGACGAGGTGATCTGGGGGCGGCTCACCGACGTGATGCGGGTGCCCGACGGCGGCACGGTCGACGTGGCCGACTTCATCCACCCCCGGGTCGAGCCGGAGGTGGCGTTCCTGCTGGACCGGGTGCCCGAGCCGGGCGAGCCCGTCGGGTCGTTCGCCGACGCGGTGCGCGCCGTGGCCCCGGCGATCGAGCTGATCGACTCCCGGTACGCGAACTTCGCCTTCTCCCTGCCGGACGTGATCGCCGACAACACCTCGGCGGGGGCGTTCGTGATCGGGCCGTGGTCGCCGGTGCCCGACGGGCTGGACAACCTCGGCGTGCTGCTGGAGGTCGACGGGCGCATCGCGCAGGTCGGCTCGACCGCGGCGATCCTCGGCGACCCGCGCCGGGCCCTGGACGAGGGGCTGCGCCTCGCCGGCCGGCACGGCGTGCGGCTGCGCTCCGGCTGGGTGTTCCTCGCCGGGGCCGCCACGGCGGCCGTGCCGCTGCGGCCGGGCGCGCACGTGCGGGCCGTCGTCGAGAAGCTCGGCGTCGCGTCGCTGCGGGCCGCGTCGTGAGCGTCGTGGTGGGGGTGCGGGGGGTGCCGGGCAGCCCGACCCGCTCCGGGCGGTCAGGCTTGATCCCTCCGCGGGTCGGGCTGCCCGGCACCCCCTTCGTGGTACGGGTCGTCGTGGGCGTCGCGGTGCGGGGGTGGTTCTGGTGAGTGGGTGGTGCTCGTGAGCGGGCAGGCTCGGGTGGTTGCCGGGAAGGCCGTGCCGCGCGGGGCGTTTCCGCACGTCAAGGTCGCGGGCGGCTTCGTCTTCGTCTCCGGCACGTCGTCGCGGCGGCCCGACAACACGTTCGCCGGTGTCGCCGTGGACGAGTTCGGCACCACCGACCTGGACATCCGGGAGCAGACCCGGGCCGTGATCGGCAACCTGCGGGACCTGCTGCGCTCGGTCGGCGCGGACCTGGCCGACCTCGTACAGGTCACCTCCTACCTGGTCAACATGAACGACTTCGGTGGCTACAACGAGGTGTGGGCGGAGTTCTTCGACGCGGACGGGCCGACCCGGACCACGGTGGCCGTGCACCAGCTTCCGCACCCGCACCTGCTGATCGAGATGCAGGCCGTGGCGCTTCTTCCGGCGGACGGTCGGCCGTGAGTTCGGAAGGTCAGTCGTGACTTCGGGAGGTCAGTCGTGAGTGAGATCGCCGAGCCGTTCAGCTTCCCCGGCTGGATCGCCGAGAACCAGCACCTGCTGAAGCCGCCCGTGGGCAACAAGGAGATGTTCCCCGGCGGCGACGACTTCATCGTGATGGTCGTGGGCGGGCCCAACCAGCGCACCGACTTCCACGTCGACCCGTACGAGGAGTTCTTCTACCAGGTCAAGGGCAACATGCACGTCAACCTGATGACGCCCGAGGGGCCGCGCACGGTGCACGTGCGCGAGGGGCAGATGTGGATGCTGCCGCGCGACACCCCGCACTCGCCGCAGCGCCCCGAGCCCGGCTCGATCGGCGTGGTCGTCGAGCGGGTCCGCGAGGAGGGCACGCTGGAGAAGTTCCAGTGGTACTGCCCGCAGTGCGGGGCGAAGGTGCACGAGGTGGAGTTGCAGGTCCGCGACATCGCCGCCGACCTGCCCCCGGTGTTCGGCGCGTTCTACGCCGACGAGGCCGCCCGCACCTGCGGCGAGTGCGGCGCGCTGCACCCGGGCAAGGGCTGATGACCGGACCCGCCGCACCCGCACCCGCACCCGGCCCCGCCGTCGCGGGGCGGCCCGTCGTGGACGTGCACACGCACGTCGTACCGAAGGGGTGGCCGGACCTCGGCGCGGCGTGCGGCGGGTCCGGCTGGCCGTGGCTGCGGGTCGACTCCGAGCGGGCCGCCATGATCATGGTCGGGGAGACGGAGTTCCGGCCGGTCGGAGCGGAGTGCTGGGACGCGCCGACCAGGCTGGCCGACATGGCCGCCGACGGGGTCGACGTGCAGGTGGTGTCGCCGACGCCGGTCTTCTTCGGCTACGACCGGCCCGCCGGCCAGGCGGCGAAGGTCGCCCGGATCTTCAACGACCTGACCCTGGAGGTCACGGCCGGCGGCGGCGACCGGCTCGTGCCGTTCTGCCAGGTGCCGTTGCAGGACCCGGACGCGGCCTGCGCCGAGCTGGACCGCTGCCTCGCGGCCGGGCACGTCGGGGTGGAGATCGGCAACCACGTCGGCGACCGTGACCTCGACGACGCGGGCGTGGTCACCTTCCTCCAGCACTGCGCGCACGTCGGCGCGCCGGTCTTCGTGCATCCGTGGGACATGCCGGACGGCCCCCGGCTCGACCGGTGGATGGCCCGCTGGCTGACCGGGATGCCCGCCGAGACGCACCTGTCGGTGCTGGCGATGATCCTCGGCGGGGTGTTCGACCGGGTGCCGAAGACGCTGCGGATCTGCTTCGCCCACGGCGGCGGCAGCTTCCCGTTCTGGCTGGGCCGCGCCGACAACGCCTGGCACCGCCGGGGCGACCTGGTCCGGGGCGCGTCGGCCGCCCCGCCCAGCGCGTACGTCGACCGGTTCTGCGTCGACTCGGTGGTGTTCGCCCCGGCGGCGCTGCGCCTGCTGGTCGACACGATGGGGGAGGACCGGGTGCTGGTCGGCAGCGACTACCCGTACCCGCTGGGGGAACGCCCGGCGGGCCGGGTGGTCCGCGAGGCCGACTTCCTCACCGCCGGGCAGCGCGCCAAGCTCCTCTCCACCAACGCCCTGCGCTTCCTCGGCCTCGAACGGCGGTTCGCCATCCAGGAGCTGCTGTCGATCGACCGCGACTGGACGGGCCTGCTGGAGGACGACAAGACGCCGCGGTTCTGACCGGCCGTGTCGGGCGGCGGGGCGGGGCGGGGTCGGGCAGGATGGCGGGGTGGCCGAGCTGCACGACCTGACCGCCCTGGAGCAGGGCGCCGCGATCGCGCGCGGCGAGTGCTCCAGCGCGGACCTGGTCGAGCACCACCTGGCCCGGGTCGACGCGCTCGGCGACACCGTCGGCGCGTTCGTCACCGTCACCGGCGAGGCAGCCCGCCAGGCGGCGCGGGCAGCCGACGCCGCCCCGGCGCAGGGGCGCGGCCCGCTGCACGGCGTGCCCACCGCGATCAAGGACCTGACGCTCACCGCGGGGGTGCGCACCACGTTCGGCTCGGCGGCCTTCGCCGACCTGGTGCCCCCGGTCGACGCCGACGTCGTCCGGCTGATCCGCGCCGCCGGGCTGGTCAGCCTCGGCAAGACCACCACCAGCGAGCTGGGCTGCTCGCTCTACTCCGAGGGCCTGGTCGCGCCGCCGGCCCGCAACCCGTGGGACCTGGCCTACACGGCCGGCGGGTCCTCCGGCGGCGCGGCGGCGGCCGTCGCGGCCGGGCTGGTCCCCGTCGCCCAGGGCTCCGACGGCGGCGGCTCGCTGCGCATCCCCGCCTCGCTGTGCGGCCTCGTCGGCCACAAGCCGAGCCGGGGCACGGTCCCCGGCGGGCCGGTGGGCTTCGGCGCGTTCGGGCTGCCGATCAACGGGCCGCTGGGGCGCACCGTCGCCGACGTCGCCGCGCTGCTCGACGTCATGGCGGTGCCGGTGCCCGGCGAGCCCTACCTGCCGCCGCCCGCGCCCGACGGCGGCTACCTCGGCGCGGCCCGCGGTGCCGCGCCCGGCCGGCTGCGGGTCGGCCGGTTCACCGCCCCGATGCTCGCCGACGAGCCCGTCCACCCCGACTGCGTGGCCGCCGTCGACACCGCCGCCGCGCTGCTCGCCGAGGCCGGGCACGAGGTGGTGGACGTCCCCGCGCCGTTCGGCCCGGAGGTGTGGCCGCTGTTCGAGATCGTGTGGTATGTCCTGGCGCTCGCCCCCGTCCCGCCCGAGCGGGAGAGCCGCCTGCTGCCGCTGACCCGGCTCCTGCGCTCCCGCGGCGCGGAGATCTCCGCCGGCACGCTGACGAGCACCCTCGGCGAGCTCCAGGCGCAGGCGCGCCGGGCCGCCCACCGCACCGCCGGCTGCGACCTGCTGCTCTGCCCGACGCTGGCCGCGCCGCAGGCCGAGGTGGGCTGGTTCACCGCCGACGGCGACCCCGAGCGCGACTTCGACAGACAACGGCGGTTCTCGCCGTACTGCGCCGTGTTCAACGTCACGGGGCAACCGTCCGTGTCGCTGCCGCTGGGGCGCACGGCCGAGGGACTGCCCGTCGGGGTTCTGCTCACCGGCCGCTACGGCGCCGACGCGACCCTGATCGGCGTCGCCGCGCAGCTTGAGCACGCCAGCGGCGGGTGGGATCGCCACCCCGCAGTCTGGCGGGCCGTGGGCTCCGCTAACGTGAATACGAGCGGAGTCGGCGAGCCGATGTCATGATCGTCCAACCGACCCGGAAGTTCCTGGTCTCTCTTTCCGCCTGGGGGCGTTGGGATTGTCTGTTACCGAGACGTTGCTGATCTTCGTCGGCATCCCGGCGGCCGTGGTGCTGGTGATCACCGCGCTGGCGTTCGCCGGCGGCCGGTCCTCCGGTGGCGGCGCCAAGCGCTACCGGCCGGGTCGACCCTTCGACTTCACTCCGGTCTGGTTCCTGGGCCGTCCGGAGCAGCTGGCCGACTCGGCCGGCACCGCGCTGGCGGCGGGCGCGCAGGCGCCGGCGCTGACCAGCCACAAGCTTGACCGGGCCGGCGTCGAGGCGCCGGCCGGTGGAACCGGAGGCGCAAGTGACCGTTGGTGAGAAGCAGGCCGAGGCGGGCACCCCGCCCGAGGTGCTGGACGGGCCGTTCTCGACCCGCCAGCTGCTGCGCATCGACGAGGCGCTCCGCCTGGCCGACCAGGGGACCGGGCTGGTCTTCTCGGTCTACGTCGGGGGGCTCGACGAGCCGATCCGCGCGCACGCCCAGCGGCTGCACCGCCAGCTCGCCGACCCCGACCGGTCCGTGCTGATCGCGGTGTCGCCCAACCAGCGCCAACTGGAGATCGTCACCGGGCGGCAGGCCCGCAAGCGCATCCCCGACACCTACGCGAAGCTCGCCGCGCTCTCCATGGTCGCGGCCTTCGGCGGCGGCGACCTGGCCGGCGGCATCATCAGCGGCCTCGACCAGCTCGCCAGCCACGCCGGCCGGGCGTAAGGAAGGGCACCTTCTTAACGCATACGGTCGAGAAGGGCACCCTTCTCACCAGCCGTACGGCGAGCACCACCGCACGGCGAGCAGCACCGCACACGACGGCGACGCCCGGTCCGCGACAGCGGGCCGGGCGTCCGTGCGTTCGGCGGGGCGATGCCGGTGCGGCGGGGTCGGGCGGTGCCGTCAGCGGGGCCAGCGCCCCGGGTCGAGCGTCATCGGCCAGGGCTCGGCGACCTGCACGGGGTCGTCGGGGCCCACGGTGCCGAGCAGGCGGTAGTGGTCGTCCTTGGCCAGCTCGTAGCGGTACACGACCGGCCCGAAGTCGCCTCGCTCGACCCGCCAGTAGGCGGGGATGCCGGCCTCGGCGTAGAGGGCCGGCTTCGTGAACCGGTCGTGCCGGCGACTGCTGGGTGATTCGACCTCGACGACGAGCGCCACATCCACGGGTTCGGCCCACATCCGTTCCCGCGGGGCGGTCGGCCGTAGCACCGTGACGTCGGGGATCAGGTTGCCGCCCGGCACCCGCACACCGATCTCGCGGATGACCCGCCAGCCTGGCGCGGCGGCCTGGCGCAGCGCCATCCGGATGTCGTCGGCCAGCTCGTGGTGGTCCGGTCCGGCCGGTGGGGTCACGTGCAGGCTCCCGTCGATGATCTCGTAGCGGTTCCCGTTCTCGGGCAGGTCGCGCAGGTCCTCCTCGCGCCAGCCGCGCCCCGGCGGCTGCCATCCGTACGTCGGCTGTGCCATCGCGTCCACCTCCTCACGCCACACTAAACGCCCCGGGGCCGGCGGTGGACGCGAGTCCACCGCCGGCCCCGGGCCGCGTACCACGTGGGGTCAGGCGCTGCGGGCGTCGCGCTCCCGGGCCTTCAGGGCGCGCACGACGGCGTCGCGGCCCTCGGCCACCAGCCGCCGCAGCGACGCCGGCTTGTCGCCGGCGGCGGCCAGCCACGCGTCCGTGGCGGCCACCGTGTCCTCGGAGACCTGCTGCGTCGGGTACGCGAGCTGCACGAACTCCTGCGCCGGCTCGCTGTCGCGCTGCGCCCAGACCTGGTCCACCACCTCGAAGTACCGCTCCCGGTACGGCGCGACCAGCTCCGCCTGCACGGCCGGGGCGAAGCCCTGCAACAGCGCCCGGTTGCGCCAGTTCGGCAGCGCGTCGGGGCCGGTGAGCTGCGCCCAGACCGCCGCCTTGTTCTCCGGCGTCGGCACCAGCGCGTGCGCGTACGCGGCCTCCCGCTCGCCGCTGGCGGTGCGGTCGCCGGCCAGCTCCGCCTCGATCTCGGCCGGCCCGCCGACGCCCTTGCTGATCAGCGACTGGAGGATCACCCAGCGCAGCTCGGTGTCGATGGCCAGCCCGGGGGGCACGTCCACCCCGCCCAGCCAGCCCCGGACGGTGGCCAGGTCCTCCGCCGAGCGGGACGCCTGCACGTAGGTGCGCGCCCAGGCGAGCTGGAGCCCGCTGCCCGGCTCGGCGGTGGCCAGCGTCGCCTTCGCGGCCCGGGCCAGCTCCGCCCAGCCGGTCGGGGCCCACGCCGGGTCGGCGTACAGGTTGAGGGTGGTCACCACGGACTGCCGCAGGGTGGCGGTGACCAGGTTGATGTCGGTCTCGGCGGGCAGCCCGGCCAGCACCAGCGCCAGGTAGTCGCGGGCCGACAGCTCCGCGTCGCGGACCATGTCCCACGCCGCCATCCAGCACAGGGCCCGCGACAGCGACGACTCGAACCCGGCGATGTGCTGCACCACCGTGGCCATCGACCGCTCGTCCAGGCGCAGCTTCGTGTACGTCAGGTCGTCGTCGTTGAGCAGCAGCACGTCGGCGGCCCGCACCCCGGCCAGGTCGGTCAGCTCGGTCGACTCGCCGGTCACGTCGACCTCGATCCGGTCGCGGCGCACCAGCCGGCCGTCGGTCAGGTCGTACAGGCCCACGCCGATGCGGTGCGTGCGCAGCGTCGGGTGCCCCGACGGGGCCTCCTGCCGCACCACGACCCGCTCGTAGCTGCCGTCCGCGCCGATCGTCACCTCGGGGCGCAGCGTGTTGACCTGCGCGGTCTCCAGCCACTGGGCGGCGAACTTGCGCAGCTCCCGCCCGGAGGCCGCCTCCAGCTCCGACAGCAGGTCGTCGAAGGTGGCGTTGCCCCAGGCGTGCTTGCCGAAGTAGGCGCGCAGCCCGGCCAGGAACGGCTCCTCGCCGACGTACGCGACGAGCTGCTTGAGCACGCTCGCGCCCTTGGCGTACGTGATGCCGTCGAAGTTGACCTCGACGGCCTCCAGGTCCGGCATCTCGCAGTAGACCGGGTGGGTGGAGGAGAGCTGGTCCTGCCGGTAGCCCCAGTTCTTGCGAATCGACAGGAACGTCGTCCACGCGTCGGTGAACCGGGTGGCGTGGGCGTTGCACCAGTGGCTGGCCCACTCGGCGAACGACTCGTTGAGCCACAGGTCGTTCCACCAGCGCATGGTGACCAGGTCACCGAACCACATGTGCGCCAGCTCGTGCAGGATCGTGTTGGCCCGCTGCTCGTACTCGAAGTCGGTGACCTGCGAGCGGAAGATGTAGTGCGACTCGGCGTGCGTGACGCAGCCGAAGTTCTCCATCGCCCCGGCGTTGAAGTCGGGCACCCAGAGCTGGTCGTACTTGGGCAGCGGGTAGCGCACCCCGAACTGCTCGTGGAAGAAGTCGAAGCCCTGCTTGGTGATCAGGAACAGGTCGTCGGCGTCGAGGTGCTGCGCCATCGACGCCCGGCAGTAGACCCCCAGGTCGATGCCGTCGTGGCTGTCGCGCACCTCGTGGTACGGGCCGGCGCAGAGCGCGGTGATGTAGGTGCTCATCCGGGCCGACTCCGCGAAGTGGACCGCCTTGAGCCCCTCGCCGGCCGGCTCCTCGCGCGCCACCGGCATGTTGGACACCACCCGCCAGTGCTCCGGGACGGTGGCGTGCCAGGTGTAGACGCTCTTGAGGTCGGGCTGGTCGAAGCAGGCGAACACCTTCTGCGCGTCGGCCGTCTCGAACTGGCTGTAGAGGTAGGTCTCCCCGTCGACCGGGTCGACCGTGCGGTGCAGCCCCTGCCCGCTGTTGGAGTACGCGAAGTCGGCGTCCACCACGAGGGTGTTCTCGGCGGCCAGGCCGGGCAGCGCCAGCCCCTTCTCCGCCGACCAGCCCGACAGGTCGAGCGGGGCGCCGTTGAGGGTGGCCGACCGGACCGACTCGGCGGCGGCCTCGATGAAGGTGGCCGCACCCGGCTCGGCGCAACGGAACCGGACCTCGGTCACCGACCGGAAGGTGCGTCCGTCGGCCGCCTGCACGGCGGTCGACAGGTCCAGACTGATGTCGTACCCGGTCACCTCAAGCAGGCGGGCCCGCTCGGTGGCCTCCACCTGGGTCAGGTTGCGCACTCCCGGCACTGTTCGTCTCCATCCCACTCTCGCCGTGCGCCGCCGCGGCGCCAGCCCACCGCTCGCTCGTGGCGACCGGTTCCGATCCGAGTCTTCCATGCGAGGGCACCTCGCGGTGGTCGAGCTCACGCTCTCATTCCGCTACCGGTCGATGCGCCGTGGGGTGAGGATCGAGGGACGAGGCGCCGGCTTTCGGCCCTCCCGTCGCGAAGGGAACCTCACGTGACCGAGCGTGTCGCCGTCGACATGTGGTTCGACCCCATCTGCCCCTGGGCGTGGGTGACCTCCCGCTGGCTGCTGGAGGTGGAACAGGTCCGCGACGTGGACATCCGTTTCCACGTGATGAGCCTGTCGGTGCTCAACGAGGGCCGGGACGTGCCCGAGCAGTACCAGGAGCTCATGAAGGCCGGCTGGGGCCCGGTGCGGGTGTGCGTCGCGGTGCAGCAGCAGCACGGCCCCGACGCCGTCCGCGCCCTCTACACGGCGCTGGGCACCCGCATCCACCTCGGCAAGGAGGAACTGGGCCGCGACCTGTACGTGGCCGCGCTCGCCGACGCCGGGCTGGGCCCGGAGCTGGCCGCCGCCGCCGACTCCACCGACCACGACGAGGCGCTGCGGGCCAGCCACGAGGCGGGCATGCGGCCGGTCGGCCAGGACGTCGGCACCCCGGTGATCCACGCGCCGGGTCCCGACGGCTCCCCGGTGGCGTTCTTCGGCCCGGTGGTCACCCCGCGCCCGAAGGGGGAGGCCGCCGGCCGGCTCTGGGACGGCGTCCTGCTGGTCGCCGGCACGCCCGGCTTCTACGAGCTGAAGCGCTCCCGCGAGGTCGGCCCGAGCTTCGAGTAAGGAAGGGCCCCTTCTTAACGCCTGCGGTAGAGAAGGGTTCCCCTCTCACCCCCGCCCGGGGCGCGCGCCGGCCGGCGCGCGCCCCGGGCGGGCCCCGCTCAGTTGGTGGACTCGGGTGGGGCGCGGGGGGTGGCGTAACCCCGCGGCGGTAGCGTCAGCGGACATGACGGTCGTGCATCCGATCGCCCGGGCCTGGATCACCACTGGCGGCACCGGCGCGCAGAACTACGACGAGTTCGCCGACGACGCGGAGATCACCGCGATCATCGAGGCG
This sequence comes from Micromonospora carbonacea, assembly GCF_014205165.1. Lineage (NCBI taxonomy): Bacteria > Bacillati > Actinomycetota > Actinomycetes > Micromonosporales > Micromonosporaceae > Micromonospora > Micromonospora carbonacea. Next base: position 1,061,163 of record NZ_JACHMZ010000001.1, read on the forward strand.
AACCCGCACAGTGCCCTCGGCATCGAGATGCCCCACCGGGCGCCGGAGAGCCTGGGCAGGTCGTTCCTCGACGCGCTGCCCGACGCGGTGACCCGGCTCGCCGAGGCGAAGGCCGACGGCAGCTACACCCCGGCCGAGCAGGTCGTCGTCCTCTACCGGATCAGCGCGCCGGGCGAGGAGACCGCGTACGGGCTGTTCGCCATGGTCGACACCGACCAGATCTCCACCAGCGCCGACGAGCCCGGCCTGGTCATCCGCAACGAGGACGTCTTCATCGCCAAGGTCCGGGAGCGGGTCGCGCTCGCGGAGGCGCTCGGGCACCTGCTCTCGCCCGTGCTCCTGCTCCAGACCGGCCGGGGCGACGAGCTGCACGCCGCGCTCGCGGCGGCGACCGAGACGGCCGGCGCGCCCGCCGCGACCGACACGGACCAGGCCGGCCGCACGCACGCCGTGTGGCTGCTCGGTCCCGGCCCGGAGCAGGACGCGCTGACCGCGCTCGCCGGCGGCGGCGAGCTGGTGGTCGCCGACGGCAACCACCGCAGCCTCGCCGCGCAGACCGGCGGCCTGCCGCGCTTCCTGGCCGTGGTGACCACCCCCGCGTCGGTCGCCATCCAGCCCTACAACCGGCTCGTCAGCGAGCTGACCGTCACCCCGGCCGAGCTGCTCGACCGGCTCCGCGCCGCCGGGGCCGAGGTCGAGCCGCTCGACGGCCCGGTCGAGGTTCCGACGGCCGGCGGCACCGTCGCGCTCCGGCTCCCCGACCAGGGGTACGCCGTGCGCCTGCCGCACGTCGACGGCGGCCGGCTGGAGAACCTCGACCACGCCCTGGTCGAGCGGGTGCTGCTGCGCGACGCGCTCGGCCTCGACCCCGGCGACAAGCGGATCACGTACGTCGGCGGCGACTACCCGGCGAGCTGGCTGACCGGCGAGGTCGAGGCGGGCCGGGCCGAGCTGGCCGTGCTGATCGCCCCGGTGACCGTCGACGACTTCGTCGCGGTCAACCTGGCCCGGGAGAAGATGCCGCGCAAGAGCACCTGGTTCACCCCGAAGGCCCGCGGCGGCCTCGTGGTGGCCGAGCTGCCCCGCTGAACATCCCCCCGAACTGGGCTTCTGTGCCGAAACCGGCTCCGCGCCGCCGCCCCCTCGTCGGCGCGTGAGCCGGCCTGACAGACTGCGCGGTATGCGCGTCTATCTGGGATCCGACCATGCCGGTTTCGAGCTGAAGGTGCACCTGGCCAGCCACCTCGCCAAGCAGGGGTACGAGGTGGTCGACGTCGGGCCGCACGTCTTCGACCCGGACGACGACTACCCGGCGTTCTGCCTGCACACGGGCACCCGGGTGGTCGCCGACCCGGGCAGTCTCGGGGTCGTCATCGGCGGTTCGGGCAACGGCGAGCAGATCGCCGCCAACAAGGTCGCCGGCGCCCGGGCGGCGCTGGCCTGGAACATCGACACGGCCCAGCTCGGCCGGGAGCACAACGACGCGAACCTCGTGGCCGTCGGCGCCCGCCAGCACACCCTGGACGAGGCGACCGCCATCGTCGAGGCGTTCCTCACCACGTCGTTCTCCGGCAACCCCCGGCACGCCCGGCGGATCGAGCAGGTCGCCGCGTACGAGCAGAGCCGCGAGCTGCCCGAGCTGCCCTGACCCGGCGCGAGGACCCGCCCCGCCCCGCGCAGCTCAGCGGCCGGAGCGGGGCAGGTCCTCGCGGGGCACCCAGTTGCGCCGGACGACGACCACCCGTTGCTCCGCCTCGGCCAGGTCCGCCTCGGTCGGTCGGGCGGCGTCCCGGGCCCGCATCGCCGCCCGGGGCCCCACCTGCGAGGAGCCGGGGCCGACCAGGCCGCGCAGGCCCCGGTCGCCGCCGTCCCGGTCGTCGCCGCCGGGGGCGGGCCGCCGGCGCGGCGGGTCGGCCGCCACGTCCTGCGTCCCCGCCGTGGCGGCGGCCGGGGCCTCGCCGTCGGTGTGGTGCCTCGACCGGCGTCGCCGTCGCTCCGCGTCACCCATCCGTCGACCGTACCGCCCCGGACCGCCCCCGCGCCCTGCCCGGGCCGGTCGCCGGGGATGCCGTCCGCGCCGCGCCCCCGGGCGTCAGAAGACGCCCATCCCCGACGGTGCCCGGCGCCAGGAGAAGGCCGGGCCGGCCGCGGCGAGGGCGCCGGGGCGCAGCTCGGCGACCCGACCGGCGTCGGCGAGCGCCGTGACGGCCACCCCGCCCAGGTACAGCTCGCCGAGCGCCCGCACGTCGCAGGCCAGGTCGGCCGGGGCGTCGGCGGGCACGCAGCGGGCCCCGTCCGGGCCCCCGGTCAGCCGCCAGCGCCCCGAGTTCTCCGGCAGCAGCTCGTCGGTCACCTCGACCACCACGTCGACGGCGGCGGCGTACCGGCGGGCGGCGAGGGCGGCCGGCACGTCCACCACCCGCACCCACAGCGCGTCGGACACCCGGGGCTCCAGCCGGCGCGGCTCGTCGACCAGGCGCAGCAGCGGATCGTCCACCGCCCCCTGGTAGGACAGCCGGCGGGTCAGGTCGAGCGAGAGCAGCAGCCGCCACAGCGCCGCCCGGGCCGCCGGGTTCGCGGCCACCAGCTCGTCGACGACGGTCACCCCGCTCGGGCCGCCGGCGTCGTAGCCGCGCCGGGTGCGCCACAGCGCGTACCCGTCGATCTCGCCGTCCGGGGCCTCGTGCAGCAGCACCCGCCGCTCCGTCGCGCCGTCCCGGTGGCCGGGCAGGTCGCCCAGCACGTACCGCCACCACCGGTCGTCCCGGTCGGACCAGCCGGGGTGGGCGGCGCGCTGCCGGTCGTACAGCCGGGCCAGCTCGGCCCGCCGCGCGGCCGGGCGGTCCAGGCGCAGCCGGCCCTCGGCGGCGGTCGGGGCGGGCAGCCGCAGCTCGGTGGTGGCGCACTCGACGACGAGCTGTTGGGCGGCGAGGCCGTAGCCGAAGCGGGGGTAGATCCGGCCCTCGCTGGCCCAGAGCACGGCCACCGGCTCCCGGCCGGCGTCGCGGACCTCTCGGAGCTGCCGGCGCATGAGCCGGGTGAGCAGGCCCCGGCGGCGGTGGGTGGGCAGCACCGCGACCATGGTCACGTGGGCGGCCGGCACGACCGCCCCGGGCACGGTCAGCTCCCGGGTGTACGCCCCGGCGGACGCGACGAGGTCCGCGCCGTCGCGGACCACCAGGCTGCGCGGCGGCTCGAAGATGCTCCGCTCCGCGTCCCGCGTCTCGGCGTCGAGGGTGGTGTGGAACGCGACCTCGACCAGGCGGGCCAGCTCGTCGAAGTCGTCGGGGCGGCCGACGGTGATCGGCAGGGCAGTATCCGTCATCCGCCGTGTCTATCCCATGGCGCACGCCCGGGCGAGCGGGTTTGCCGGCTGGTTACCCTCGGAGATGACGGACCGGCGACGCCGGCATCGGTCAGGGGGAGGACACGAGATGGCAGACCAGACACAGCCGTGGGCGGAGCGCACGGTCGAGGTGCCGCCGCAGCCGGGTGTCGGGGTGCCGCCGCAGCCCGACGCCTTCCGCCGGGGCGTGGCGTCCGTCGGCCAGCGCCGCCCGCCGCGCACGGAGCAGTTCCCGACCGTCGAGCACGGGGGCCACGGCGGTCACGACGGGCAGTGGTCAGGCGTGTCGGCGCCCCGCCGGCCGCTGAGCTGGCACCTCAACCAGCTCCGGGTCGGCGGCGAGTGGAGCGCCGCGGGCGCCCTGTTCGCCTTCGTCTGCTGGGGCATCTGGGCCATCTCCGGGCGGGGCAACCTGGGCGCGCCGGTGCTCACCTTCCTGCTGAGCCTGCTGGTCGCCGCGGGCCTGTTCGGGCTGTCCCGGCTGCTCGGCCGGGTGGTCCTGGAACGGCAGCTCGGGCGGGTCCGGCGCAGCGCGCGCGGCGCGCACCTGGTGACGGCCGTCTTCCTGGTCGGCCTGGGGGTCGCCTACCTCCAGCAGACCGAGTGGGTGGTCTCCGCCTGGAACTGGGTCACCGGCAACTGAGCCCGCCGCGCCCGGGCGGTCGGCGGGAGGCCGGACCGCCCGGGCGTCGCCGTCGCGGCCCGCGCGACGCGGGCCGTTCCTCACCAGGCCGACACCGCTTACCCGCCCGGCGGGCCTTCATCCGCCCCGGCGGGGCCGGGCTGCGCGGAGCGGACCGGCCGACCGTCCGGCCCGCGCCCGGCACCCAGCCGCCGCGCCGTTCGGCGACCCGGGGGGTACGTCCGGCGCAGCGGAGCCGACCGGCCGTCGTCCCCACCCGCCGCCCCCGGCGATCATGGCCGGATGGGCGCGTATCGAGCAGCGTACGAGCGGAGCATCGCCGACCCGACCGGATTCTGGCGGGACGCGGCGGCGGAGATCGACTGGCACCGGCCCCCGCAGCGGATCCTCGACGACACCCGGGCCCCGTTGTACCGCTGGTTCCCCGACGGGGAGCTGAACACCTGCCACAACGCCCTCGACCGGCACGTGGCGGCGGGGCGGGGCAACCAGCCGGCGTTGATCCACGACAGCCCGGTCACCGGCGTCACCCACACCTACACGTACGCCGAGCTGCTTGACGCGACCGCGCGGTGTGCCGGGGCCCTGCGCCGGCTCGGGGTCGGCCGGGGCGACCGGGTGCTGCTCTACCTGGCGATGGTTCCGGAGGCGGTGGTCGCGATGCTGGCCTGCGCCCGGATCGGCGCGGTGCACTCCGTGGTGTTCGGCGGCTTCGCCGCGCACGAGCTGGCCGTCCGCATCGACGACGCCCGGCCGAAGGTGGTCGTGGCCACCTCGTGCGGCATCGAGGTGGACCGGATCGTGCCCTACCACCCGATCCTCGACGCGGCCCTCGCCGAGGCCGAGCACGCCCCGCAGCGGTGCGTGATCGTGCAGCGCCCGCAGCACCCCGCCCCGCTGACCCCCGGCCGCGACGTCACCTGGGACGACGCCCTCGACGGCGCGGAGCCCGCCGACTGCGTCCCCGTCGCCGCCACCGACCCGCTCTACGTGCTCTACACCTCCGGCACGACGGGCCGGCCCAAGGGCGTCGTCCGCGACAACGGCGGGCACGCGGTGGCGCTGCGCTGGTCGATGGCCAACGTCTTCGACATCGGGCCGGGCGACGTCTTCTGGGCCGCCTCCGACGTCGGCTGGGTGGTCGGCCACTCCTACATCGTGTACGGCCCGCTGCTCACCGGGGCGACCACGGTGCTCTACGAGGGCAAGCCCGTCGGCACGCCGGACGCGGGGGCGTTCTGGCGGGTCGTCTCGCAGCACCGGGTGGCCGCCCTGTTCACCGCGCCGACGGCGATCCGGGCGATCCGCCGCCAGGACCCGGACGGCACCCGCATCGGCCGGTACGACCTGACCAGCCTGCGGACGCTGTTCCTGGCCGGCGAGCGGCTCGACCCGGACACCTTCGCCTGGGCCGGGGCGCGGCTGGGCGTGCCGGTGGTGGACAACTGGTGGCAGACGGAGACGGGCTGGCCGGTGGCGGCGAACCCGCGCGGGCTCGAACCGCTGCCGATCAAGGCAGGCTCGCCCTCGGTGCCGGTCCCCGGCTACGACGTGCGGGTGGTCGATTCGCGGGGTGAACAGGTGCCGGCGGGCGTCGACGGCTCGATCGTGCTCAGGCTGCCGCTGCCGCCGGGCTGCCTGCCGACCCTCTGGGGCGACGACGAGCGGTACGTCCGGTCCTACCTGAGCACCTTCGACGGCTACTACCTGACCGGCGACGGCGGCCGGTTCGACGCCGACGGCTACCTGCACGTGATGGGCCGCACCGACGACGTGATCAACGTGGCCGGGCACCGGCTCTCCACCGGGGCGATGGAGGAGGTGCTGGCCGGGCACCCGGCGGTCGCCGAGTGCGCCGTGATCGGCGTCGCCGACGCCCTGAAGGGCCAGGTGCCCAGCGGGTACGTGGTGCTGAAGGCCGGCGTCGACGTCGACCCGGAGGCCCTCGCCGCCGAGCTGGTGGCCCTGGTGCGGCAGCGGATCGGCCCGGTCGCCGCATTCCGCCGGGTGACCGTCGTCCCGGCGCTGCCGAAGACCCGCTCCGGCAAGATCCTGCGCCGCACCATGCGTGGGCTGGTGGAGGGGCGCGACGAGCCGGTCCCGGCCACCATCGACGACCCGGCCACGCTCACCGTCTTCCGGGACCTGGCCAGCGCCGACTGACGGTCGACCCGCCTGAGGGCCGACCCGCCTGACGGCCGCCTGACGGCCGATCGACGGCCGCCCGGCTCCGCCCGCTCCGCACCGGCGAGCGGGGCCGGGCGGCGATCCACCGTTGCCGTCGTCAGGGCGTCGGGGCGAAGCGGTACAGCACGAAGTCCTTCGCCGCGCCGCACAGCAGCACGCTGGTGTTCCACGAGCAGGACTCGCTGCGCACGTCCTCGGCCAGGCCCAGTTCGACGGGGCCGGTGCCGTCGACGGCCAGCCCGGCGAGGCTGCGGTCGGCCTCGCCGCCGCTGAGCGGGTCGGCGAAGATCAGCACGTTGCCCGCGTCCAGCCGCACGGCCACCCCGCCCCGGTCGCGCAGCACCGCGCGGCCCGCCGGGTCGAACAGCGTGGACGTCGCCTCGGGGAACTGCCGCCGCACGATCAGGTGCGCGCCCACCGGCACCAGCTCCCGGGCCCCCGGCGTCGCCCAGCGCTTCGCCCTCTCGCCCTCCGCGACGGCGACCACCTCGGCGCGGTCCGCGTCGCCGGCCGGGGCCTCCAACAGGCACGCCCGGTGCTTGCCGCAGGCCACCAGCGCCGCCACCCGACGCCCGTCGTCGGCGGCGCTGTGCAGCACCGTCGGCTCGGCCACCCGGGTCAGGTCGTACCCGAGCAGCCGGTACCCGCCGACCCCGGCGTCGTCGACCACGTACAACCGGTCGTCCCGCGCGACCATCTGGTCGTCGAGGTCGGCGACGCCGGGCCAGCTGCGCAGCACCGTGCCCTCGGCCAGGTCGAGCAGCCGGGCCGAGCGGTCCGCGCCGATCTGCACGAGCCGGTCGGCCCGGCCCCGCCACGGGTCGCGGGGCGTCCCGTCGGGGTACGCCGGCCCGCCGGCCGCCTCGGCGGCCTCGACGGGCAGCACGGCGCTGCGGGCGTTGCCCGACGAGTCGCGCGGGTTGTCCTGGGCCCAGACCTGGTTCCCGTCGCGCATCCGCAGCCCGACGAGCCGGTTCCCGGCGGTGTCGACCAGCACCGCCACGTCCCGCCCGAAGATCACCCGGTCGTCGTCGCCGATGCTGCGGCTCCACCGCTGCTCGCCGGAGGCGGCGTCGCGCACCACCAGCTCGCGGGGCGCGTCGACGCCGATCGGGTCGGAGAGGGCCGCCACCGCCCCGGGCACGGCGACGAGCGCCTCCCACTGCTGCGCCGTCTGCGTGGTCTGCTTGCGCCACCGGGTGCGGCCGGTCCCCGCGTCGACCGCCACGATCTCCAGCCGGTCGTCCGGCAGCGGGTACGCCGCGTAGCCGGCGTCGCCGAGCAGCGCGGTGAGGGTCTCGGTCGGCCGGTCCTCGCCGGCCGGGACGCGCTTTACCTCGGCCAGGTTCTGGAACTCCAGCCCCGGGTAGCGGTCCCGGGTGAACCAGAGCGCGGCCCCGACGCCCACCCCGGCGAGGGCGAGCACCGCCGCCACCGTGATCCACAGCGCGCGCCGCCGGCGGGCGGCCGGCGGCGACCCGGGGGCGGCGGGCGACCCGGGCGCGGTCGGCGACCCGGGCCCGGGCGGTGGCGTGCCGGGCGGGCCCCACGCGGTGACCGGCGCGCTGGCGGGCACGGTCGGCGGCGGAGTGGGGGTGCCTGGCGGCGAAGCGGGGGCGGGCACGGTCGGCGGTGGAGCGGAGGCGGCCGGTGGCGGTGCGGGGGCGCCCGGTGGCGCGGGGGCCGGGCGGGGGGTCGGCAGGTCCGTCAGCGCCCCCTCGGCCACCGGCAGTTCCGGCTGCTCCAGCACGGTCGGCGCGACGCCCAGCTCGGCGTGCAGCATACGGGCCACCAGCGGCATCCGGGTCGGGCCGCCCACCAGGAACAGGCCGGCGAGCCGGTCGGGGGTGAGGCCGGCGGCGGCGAGCACCCGCCGGGTCTCGGCGACCGCGCGGGCCAGCAGCGGAGCGGCCACGCCTTCGACGTCCTCGCGGGTCAGCTCGACCACCGCCGGCAGGCCCGGCACGACCACCGGCGCGACCGTGGCCCGGGACAGCATCTCCCGCGCCTCGCGGACGCCCTCCCACAGCTGGTGCCGGTCGCGCCACTGCGGCGCGTCGGCCGGCGCGGTGAGCCGCTGCCACACCTGCGGGTCGGTCGCGGACACCCGCTCGCCCAGCCGGGCCACCAGGGCCGCGTCCAGGTCCAGCCCGCCCAGGTCGGGCACGCCCCCGGTGGCGGTCACGGTGAAGCCCGAGTCGCCCCACGGGTCGGCGCCCTCGTTGCGCAGCACCGCCACGTCGAGTGTGCCGCCGCCGAGGTCGAACACGGCGATCGAGCCGCCGACGGGCACCGGCCGGCGCAGCACCTGGGCGTAGTAGCGGGCGGCGGCGACGGGCTCGCGCAGCAGCCGGGTGCCGGGCGGGGTGGGGCCGGACAGGGTGTGCTCGGCGGCCTGCGGCCAGCCCGCCCGCAGCAGCGCGTCGGCGAGGACCTGGCGGCGGGCGTCGTCCCAGGACGCCGGGCAGGTGAGCACCGCCGGGGGCAGGAAGCCGACCGCGGCGACGGCCGCCTGCCCCACCGCGTGCAGGACCGCGGCGAGCAGGTCGGCGGGGGCGTACCCGCGGTCGCCCAGCGGCACGGTCTGGGCGTCGATGCGGCGCTTCGGGTTCGGCTCGTAGCGCCCCGGGTCGGCCTGTGCCAGCCGCCGGGCGTCCCGGCCGACGTGCAGCCGGCCGTCGGCGTCGGCGTACACCCCGGAGGGGACGACCGGCTGCCCGTCGACCAGCAGCGGCCGGGTCCGCCCGTCCGGCCAGCGCAGCACGGCCACGGTGTTGGACGTGCCGAGGTCGACGCCGAGGGCGAACCCCTCGTGCTGGCCTGCCATCTGCCGTCACCTCCGCCGGGACGAGCCGCTGTCCGGCCCCGCATCGTACGCAGGGCCGGACAGCGGTCCCTCGCCACCGCCGGACGGGCTCAGCCGGCGACGGTGGCGTGCATCTCCCAGACCAGGATCTCGGCCGGCTCGGTGGCCGTGACCCGCTGCCCGCCGGTGGCGGTGAAGCGGACCGCGTCGGCGGTGCCGAGCGCGCCGGACCCTTCGAGGGTCACCGCGCCCCGGGGCACGAACAGGTGCAGGTACGGCGCCTCGGGCAGCTGCACGCTCTGGCCGGGCTGGAGCCGGGCCGCGTACAGGGCGGCGTACCGGTTGCGGATCCGGATGGCCGCGGCGTCGGCGTGCCGGTCCATCCCCAACGCGACCGGGACGAGGCCGCCGGTGAGCAGCTCGTCGTCGATCTCCAACTGCTCGTAGCCGGGGGTGACGCCGGGCTCGTCGGGCACCACCCACATCTGCACGAAGTGCACCGGCTCGGTGTGCCGCTCGCCGCCGAGCCGCCACGAGTCGTTCTTCTCCGAGTGCAGCGGCTCGTCTTCGACCGGCTGGACCCCGACGAGGTACGCGCCCTGGAGCGGATCGCCACCCGCGTCGTCGAGGGCCTCGACGCCGAGCCCCGGCTGCCCTGACGGCTGCGCCGGCGGCTGCCCTGACGGCTGTCCGTGGCCGACCGGAACGGCTCATTGCATCGATATTCATCGAATGGAAGGCTGTCGCTGGGTCGCGCGCCCGGGAGCCGGCGCGAAGCCCCGAACCAGCCTGGGAAGGTGCGCGGGGTGGCAGGGCCATCCGGTGCCGGGCCGCCCTCCCGGCGACCGCTGCCGACCGCTGCCCGCCTGCCGGTCGGCGCGTCCCCGCGATCCAAGGAGGTACGGATGTTCCGGATGCCCGGCGTGGTGCTCGCCGCCGCGACCCTGACCCTGGCCACCTGGGCCGGCGCGGCCGGTGCCGCCGCCGCGCCCCCCGCCGCGATGCAGACCCCGGCGCCGCCGATCCCCACCCCGACCGTGGCGTGCCCGCCGGCGCTGCCGATCTGGGGCCAGGTGACGGCGACCACCGCAACGAGCCTGACCATCACCTACGGGATGCTGCTCACCCCGCCCTGCGGCTACGACCCGCCGATGCAGGTGCACCTCTTCACCAGCCGCGAGGACGCGGAGCAGTGGCGCAACCCCGCCGCCCAGGCCCTCACCGGGCCCGAGCGCAACGGGACGGTGACCGTCGGCGGGCTGACCCCGAACACCGACTACTGGTTCCGGTTCAGCGAGCCCGACGGCAAGAAGGACCCGTACGTCATCGGCGGGCCGGCCCGCACCACCGACCAGTCGGTGTGCACCGCGACCGCCACCGTCGACAACCGGTGGACCGGCGGCTTCGTCGCCACGGTCACCGTGCGCGCCACCGGCAGCGCGCCGGTCCAGGGCTGGCGCGTGAGCTGGCGGTGGCCCGGCGACGAGCGCATCTCGGCGGCCTGGAACGGCGTGGTGGAGACCACCGGCAGCGACGTCGTCGTCGGCAACGCGTCGTACAACGGGACGCTGGCGCCCGGCGCCTGGACGACGTTCGGGATGATGGTGTGGTCCAGTGGGGCGGCCGGCGTCCCCGCACTGACCTGTAGCCGGTAGCCGCCGGCCCGTCGGCTGCGCCGGCCTCGCCGGGGTGCGAGGTCGCCGGGGGCGGGGGTCGTGCTCGATCCGGGAAACAGTGGCATCGTCCCGAGCTCCCGAGCGGGAGCCCACTCTTTCCGGGCTCGGGCACGACCTCGCCCGCGCCGCCCCGGCCGGCGGGCGGATCCGTCCGGCGACCCGCGTCCCACAGTCCGGTTACCAAGCTGTTGCGCATGGGTGACTATCGATGGGTTAATGGTCGTCCCGGCCCAGAAGGGACGATCGGATGAGAAGCAACGGACGGCGCCTCCTGTCTCTCGGGGTGGCGCTCATCGTGACTCTGGCGACGACGCTCGGGCCGGGCGCGGGTGCCCAGGCGGCACCGGTGACCGTCACCAACGGCACGCAGTTCACCGACACCAGCGGCGCAATTGTGCACGCCCACGGCGGCGGTGTCCTCAAGGTCGGCGACTACTACTACTGGTTCGGCGAGAACCGCAACCCCGACAACACCTTCCGGGCGGTCTCCGTCTACCGCTCCACCGACCTGCGCACCTGGGAGTTCCGCAACAACGTGCTGACCCAGTCGTCTGCCGGCGAGTTGCAGCGCGCCAACATCGAGCGGCCGAAGGTGATCTACAACGCCAGCACCGGCCGGTACGTGATGTGGATGCACAAGGAGAACGGCTCCGACTACAACGAGGCCCGGGCCGCCGTGGCCTCGTCGGCGACCGTGGACGGCAACTACACCTACCACGGCAGCTTCCGGCCGTTCGGCCAGCACATGTCCCGCGACATCACGCTCTACAACGACAACGGTACGGCGTACATGATCTCGGCCGCCAACGAGAACCGCGACCTGCACATCTACCGGCTCACCTCGGACTACCTCAACGTGTCCACCCTCGTGGGCAACTTCTGGGCCGGCGCGACCCGCGAGGCGCCCGCCATGTTCAAGCGGGGCGGCACGTACTTCCTGCTGACCTCCGGAGCGACGGGCTGGAGCCCCAACCAGGCGAAGTACGCCACCGCGCCGAACATCTCCGGGCCGTGGAGCGGCTGGACCGACGTGGGCAACAGCAACACGTTCAGCTCCCAGCCGGCCTACGTGCTGCCCATCCAGGGCACCTCCACCACCAGCTACCTCTACCTGGGCGACCGCTGGGCGGGAGCGTGGGGCGGCCCCGTCGGCGACTCGCAGTACGTCTGGCTGCCGATCGCCTTCCCGTCCAGCACCAGCATGAGCCTGACCTGGTACCCGTCCGTCACCATCGACACGGCCACCGGGACGGTCACCGGCAACTCGCCCGCCTACTACCGCGTCACCGCCCGGCACAGCGGCAAGGTGATGGACGTGGTGGGCTACTCCACGGCCAACAACGCCGAGATCAGGCAGTACACCTGGAACGGCGGCGGAAACCAGAAGTGGGAGTTCCAGGACGCCGGCGGCGGCTACGTCCGCGTCGTCAACGTCAACAGCGGCAAGTGCCTCGACGTCGCCAACGCGTCCACGGCCGACGGCGCCAACATCATCCAGTACACCTGCGGCAGCGGCGCCAACCAGCAGTGGCAGTGGGCCGCGACCGGCGACTACTTCCAGCTCCGGGCCCGGCACAGCGGCAAGTGCCTCGACGTGGTCAACGCCGGCACCGGCGACAGCGCCGACATCCAGCAGTACGCCTGCAACGGCGGCACCAACCAGCAGTGGTCGCGTACCGCGTCCTGACGACGACCCGGTGGCCGGGAACGCCCTGGTCCCCTCAGCCTCCGGGCCGAAGCCGTGCTGGTCGACGCGGCCCGGCTGCTTGCCGCCTCCGGGGTGAGCCTCGTCGTCGAGTCCTCGGTGCTGTCCCCCGACCTGCTGCGCGCGCGCTCCTCGCGGGTGGCAGCCGAGTGCTGGCCGTGCACGTCGTCGCCCGGGAGGCGGTCATCGGCCGGCGGCTGGCTGCGCGGGCGGCCGGGGGCGGAGCCGTCGACCAGCAACTTCTCTCCCTGTTCCGGCAGGGCGAACTGGGGCGGTCGACCATGGCCCTCGGCCGGTAGTCCTGCTGGTCATGCCGCCGGGGCTGGATCCCGGGGTGTTGCACCGTCTCCTCCTGGCCTGATGCGACAGGAAACCCGTTCCGGAACGGGAACTGGTCGATCGATTCTGATGGCAGCGAGCTGGCCTCCCTGCCAGCCCTCACAACACGAGGAGAATCCAGGATGTCGAAGAGCAACCTGGCGGTTCGCCGCCGTCTCGCACGGGTCGCCGCGATCGTCGGTGCCGCCGGCGCTCTCGTGGCGGTGACGAGCATGCCCGCGGCGGCGGCGGGACCGTACATCAACTCCAACTCCGGCGGCGCCAACATCCGCAGCTGCGCCAACACCGGTTGCTCGTCCAACGGCTACTACGGCAACGGTACGGGCGTCACGATGGTCTGCTGGGTCGATTCCCAGTGGGTCTACCCGCCGAACTCCAACTACGCGTCCAACCGCTGGTTCCGGGTCAACAGCCCGACGAGCGGCTACATCCACTCGTCGCTGATCGCGAACCAGGTATCGACCCCCGCTTGCTGACCCTGGCGGTGGTCCGGCGGCTCCCGCCAGTCGCTGGACCACCGTCGAACAGAGGCTCACATTGATACAGTTACGACGTGTCTTGCGAAGACGACGCTGCGCGATGACCGCGGTGCGTGACGACGGATGCGAGTCACTGACCAACCGTCCGGAGCGGCTGGGGGAGTGCCTCCGCCGGTTCCGGGAGCACGCCGGGCTGTCCCTGTCCGGGCTGGCCCGGAAGGTCAACTACAGCCGGGGCTATCTGAGCAAGGTGGAGACGGGTCGAGCGCCGGGCAATGTCCAGCTGGCCCAGCGCTGTGACGAGGCGCTGGGGACAGGCGGTGTGCTGGCCAGACTGGCGCAGGCGCGCGATGCGCGGCCGTCCCGGGGGGCCGCATCCGCTGACCGGACGTGGGACACGTCGACGGGATGGCAGCGACAGCCCCGCCCCGACGAGCCCACCACCGACCACCGGCCCGACGCACCGCTGACCCGGGGCGAGCTGCCGATCCCCTCGGCGACCGCCGTGGCGTTCATGCTCGCGCTCGACGAGGCCCACAACGCCCTGCGCGCGGTGGCCCGCGCCGACCTGCCACCGTCGGCACGCCACGACGCGGCCAACGAGACGCTCCACAACGCCCGGGTGTACGCGATCCGCGAACGCCTGCTGGTGCTGGGTGCGGCACCCCTGGTGGCCGCGGCCGAGGTCGCGTTCCTGCGGCTCATCGCGATCCGCGACGCGATCCGGGCCGGCGCGCGCCTCGACGGTGCCGACTACCACCGGGTCTACCACCCCTTCGCCGAGGGGCTCTGGGCCTTCCGGATGGCCTTGCGGGCCGACCTGGGACAGTCGCCGTTGACCCCGGAAGAGCTCGGCCGGGCGGACTGGTCCGATCGTGAACGGTGCCGCGACTGTGGCGAGCGCTACCGACCCTCCGCGTGACCGGGCTCGATGCTCTCGACGGCCGCTCGGCCGACGGTGGCAGTCAGGCGAGCGTATCCAGGACGGAGGCCGCGGCCGCCGCGCTGGTGACCCGCGCCGCCATGGCCCGCCGGATCCGTTCGGCGAGGGCGAAGGCGCCTGCCGGGTCCCGCAGGATGCGAGCCGTCTCGAAGGCCCAGCGGCGGGTGTCGGTCGACTCGTCGTCCTCGACCGGCAGCACCGTCAACGCCGCGTCCTGCGGTGTCAGCACCTCGTGGAGCAGCCTGCCCAGTCCACTCTTCGCGCTGACCAGCAGGGGGGTGCCGGCGACGATGGCCTCGCGGCCGACGAGACCGAATGCCTCGGCACGGGAGGGCATGAGCGCGAGGCACGCCCGGCGCAGGTCGGCCCGGAGATCGTCCGCACTGGTGGAGTAGGCCCGGGGGGTGACCTGCAGGGTGCGTCGGCCTGCCCACTCCAGGACCAGCTCCCGCACCCGGCCATGGTCGTCCGGCGGCACGCCCCGCAGCACCAGTTCCGGCTCGGTGCCGCCGAGGCTGAGCAACTCCACGGCCGCTCCCACCGCCCGTGCCGCCAGATCCAGCCCTTTGACCGACCAGTCGTCCAGCCGGCCCGACAGCATCACCTGACGTTGCTGCCACAGCGGCGGCACGCGGGGGGTCTCGTCGTCGAGATCGAAGCCCGGATCGATCCGCCCCGGGGCGGGGGCGTCGGGGTAGCCGGAAAGGTCGCGGCTGAGGAGATCGTGCAGCAGGGGACCCACGCCGAACGCACGGGTCGCGGTGCGGGCCAGCTCGATGTCCTCCTTCCAGCGTCGCTCGGCGATGGCGCCGCTGTCCGGCCGGTCACCGCGTTGCCATTCGATGTGATCCGACCAGGTGTGCACGATGTGTGCCCTGGCCGCCGCCGGGAAGTGGTCCTCGACCTGGACCCGGGCGTGCCCGCCGGTGATCCGGCCGTGTCCGATCACCAGGTCCGGTGCCCAGCCGCCGGCCAGCCGCGGACGCCGGGCCAGCGCGTCCCGCAGCCCGCCGGTGGTCGCCGCGGGCGCCGCCACCAGCGTGACCCCGACCTCGCGGGCGTGTGCGATCTCCTCCGGGGACGGTTCGAGGACGACGCAGACGACGTCCGCGCCTGCTCGGGCGAGCGCCGCGCAGAGCGACCGGTTGAACGTGCTCAGACCGCCCTTCGCGGAGAACCAGTCGGTATCCAGGGCCAGCACCCGGGGCGGTGGGCCGGCGGGCCGGCCGGTCGTCGGCGTCGGCGCGACGTCCCACCGGTCGCCGTGCCAGGTCAGCGGCCCGGCGGCGAGGCCGCCGGACAGGAACTTCCCCACGGTCTCGGTCGCCCGGTCCGGATCGCTGGCCCAGACCCGTACCGTCTGACCGGTGACGTCGATCTCCACCTCGACGAAACCCGGCGCGGCGGCAGCCACCAGCCAGTCCCGCGCCGTCTGCGTGACCCGGGCGAGTTGGTGGGCGCCCACCGCGGCCAGGTCGTCGAAGAGGGTGATCACCGCGGCCGGCAGCAGCCGCTCCGGAACGAGACCGAGTTCGCCCAGGTCGAAGCCGACCCGTGGCGCGAGCCCCGCCTCCGCCAGCCGGGTGGTGAGATCCCCGCGGGCGGCCGCGTCGATCTCCTCGACGAACTTGACGACCGCCCGCCCGGAAACTGAGTGTGTCACGGCCCCCATGGTCTCATTCCACAGTCGACCTCGAATGGACGGTGGCGCGATGCTCGACTCCGCACGACGATCGGCGCTTCTCGACCGCCTTGTCGATCCTGCGGTCGCGCTGCCAGCCGACCACGACCACCAGCCCGCCGCCGGACGACTGCACGCCGCAGGGCAGTGGCGGCAGCTCGCCGAGCTGTACCAGGAACAGGCGACGGCGGCCTGGCGGCAACGGCGTCCAGGGCTGGCGATCCGCCTGCTGCTCGCGGAGAGCCGGACCGCCCTACGCGCGGACGACCGCTCGCGCTGCCAGGAGGCGATCGCGTTCGCCGCCCAGTGGCACCGACTCAGCGGGGCATTCACCGCAGCGGAGCTGTGGAACCACGTCCTGTTGCGGGAGTCGTTGCCCGCCGGCACGGCGTGGCTCCACGCGTACGCCTGGCGGGAGATGGCGGCGCTGCGGGAGGTGGCGAGCCGGTACGACGTGGGGCTGTCCTACTGCGACGAGGGCATCGCGGTGTGCCGCCGGCACGCCGACGAGCCCCGCATCCCCCGGCAGCACGTCCGGGTCCTGATGCAGAAGGCGACGCTGCACCGGCATCGGGGCGAGCTGGAGGTCGCGCGGAACGTCCTGCACGAGGTTCGCGAGTTCGCCGATACCCGCGACCTCGACCCGTTCACCCGAGGACTGATCGCGCACCGGGAAGGGGGGTTGGAGATCGCGCTCGGGCGACCCGAAGCAGCGCTGGACGCATACCGGCGAGCCGCTGCGGCGTTCGCCGGCGTGAGCGAGGAAAACCTCCTCACCGCCCGGCTGCGCGAGGTGGCGGCGCTGCGTGAACTGCGCCGGCTCGGCGAGGCGCTGCGGCTCACCGACGACCTGGCAACCCGGTTCCGCGCCCACGGTGACACCTACCGGCTCGGTCAGATCCTGCTGGAACGGGCCGAGGTCCTGCAGAGCCTCGGCGACCCGGCCGCCGTCGCGGCCACCCTGCGCGAGGCGCAGCCCTACTACGAGGGGTCCGAGACGCTGGAGGCGCTGCGTTGGCACCGGCACATGGCCCGCAACCTCATCACCTCCAACGGCGACCCGGCGACCATCGCCGGACACCTGGTGGCCGTCCTGGGCCTGGCCGCCCGACCGCAACGGCGGGACCTCAACCGGACCATGCTCGCGCTGTACGACCTGCACCGGGCTCCACCCACGCAGCTACTGCCGCCGGCGCTGCGGCACGCCGCCGGTCGGGCCGCTCTCCTCGCCGCCGACCTGCAACGCGACTCACTGCCCGACCCGGACGAGCGGTGGTCGACGCACGCCGCGCGGGAGGAGGTGTACGCGGCTGCGCTGCTGACACACACCGAACTCGGCGAGCCGGAGGCCACCGCGCGGATCGCCGAGACCGGACGCGCCGACCTGTTGAACCACCTGCTGACGGCCGGGTCGGCGGAGGCCGTCGCGCGTTCTCCGATCGCCGCGCCGCCCACCGACCGTGCGGCGGTCGACGAGGTCTTCGCGGTGGCCCGGCTCGCCGCCGCGTCTATTCGCTCGGGGCGACCGGCCGGTCCGATACCGCTGCCGCCACTGCCCGGCCACCTGCCCACCCCGGCCGCCCTCGACGCGATGGCCGACGTCGTGGTGGTCATCACCCTCGGGCCGAGGTCGGACGGCTGGTGGTCGTCGGTGCTGACCCGGCCCCGCCACGGGGCGTGGCGGGCGACGCTTCGTACCGCCTCCGCCCGTCTGGCCGCGCAGCTCGACAGCATGACCACCGGGGTCCCACCGGGACGAGGCGTGGCCCGCGCCGTCTGGGACGAACTCGGCGCGTTCCTCCTGCCCGATGCGGCCGTCTGGGCGGGCTCCCCGGAACGTCCCCGGTCGGTGATGATCGTTCCGGATCCGCGGCTGTGGCACCTGCCGCACGCGGCCCTGACGCGCGACCGAACGTACCTCTGCGACGTGGCCGAGGTCATCCTCGCACCGAGCCTGCGCACCATGGAACTCCTCCTGGCCCGGTCCGCGACGACCGGCGGACCTCGCGTGCCGGCGACCGACCCGGCAGCGAGCCTGCTCGACCCCGGCCTGCCGAGCCACCGGGTGGAGCGATCCGCCCTGGCCGCCTGGCCGGGCGGACACCGGAAGCTCGCCGCGCTGCCGGCAATCGACGACGGGCTCCGCCCTGCCCTGCTCTACCTGTCGGGCCACGGCGACCAGCCCGGTGCCACGGCGCTGTTCGGCCCCGACAGCGTCACGATGGACGCCCTCGCCCTGCGCCGGCTGCCCCGACTGGTGGTGCTGAACGGCTGCTGGAGCGGCACGGCGTCGAGCCGGTACGGACACGACCCGCTGAGCCTGGCCGTCGGCGCGCTGATCGGCGGTGCCAACACCGTGGTGGCCGGCACCGGCTGGATCGGTGGCGTCGCTTCGGCCCACGTCGGCGCACGCTTCGTCCACCAGGTCGGGCAAGGGGTGCCGGTGGTGGCGGCGCTGCGCGCCGCGCAGCGGGAGATCCGTGCAGAGAACCCCGATCTGGGCCCGTTCGACTGGGCCGGTCTCTGTGTCGTCGGCGCCGGGTCGTGACCCGTGCGCATCCCTCGGCCGGGCGTGGCGGTTTCCCGTCCCCCTGTTTCCTCCCGTCGTCTCCTTGCTGTCGACGGGACTGGAGACAGGAGGGCGTAGCGGGTTCGTCACCGTCGGTGGAAACTGAAGACGTGGAATGGACTTCCGTCATCGGCGCGGTCTGCGGAGCTGTCATCGCCCTCGCCGGCGCGGTGACCGTGGAGGCGCAGCACAGTCGCCAGGAGCGTCGGCGCAGCCGGGAGGCAGAGCGCCTCGGCTACTGTCTCGACTTCGCTGTCGCGCTCGACTCGGCCCACAGCGGACTACGGGAGGTCGCCCAGGACGACGACGACCCATCCCGCCGCCTCCGGCGGGCCAACCGCGTCGTCCACGAGGCAAACGTCTTCGCCGCCCGGGAACGGCTGCTCGTGGCCGGCACGGTGGAACTCGTCAAGGCCGGAGAGCTCGCCTACCAGAGGCTGATCGCCGTACGCAACGCCGTCCGGTCCGGCGCGGCCCTCTCCTCCCGGGAGTACCACCAGACCTACCACGGGTACGCTGAGGCGATCTGGCAGCTCCGGATGGCGGCGCGTGCGGATCTCGACCAGGCCCGGATGGAGCCCGTGGACCTCGCACGCCGGAGCTGGTCCGAGCGGGAGGGCTGTCACGGGTGCCTCGGGCCGGCGGACGGTCGGCCGCTCGGGGAGGTGGGTGGGTCGGCTGTCGAAGCGGCGGCAGCAATGGTTGCCCGGGTCGGGCCGGAGCGTGAAACAGCCCTGCCGGCCGGGGGGTGTGGAGCGGGCGACGGGAATCGAACCCGCACCGTCAGTTTGGAAGACTGAAGCTCTGCCATTGAGCTACGCCCGCGTGCGCCCCGGTGCACGGGGTGCGCCGACAGCCTACCCGGTGCCCGGGTTCGGCGCGCATCCTGTCCGCGCGTACCCATGATCCACGTCATGCCGGGGAGGTGGCGGTATCCACGCGCCGGGATACCGCCATGTCGCCGACATGGCGGCGTCGGCCCGGCGTCGGCCCGCGTCCTGCCCGGCGCCGGCCCGCGCAGCGCGCGGACGCGGCGTGTCCGGCCCCGGCGCCCCTGCCGCGCCTCGACGGCATACACTTCTCGTCGCCACGGGGTGTGGCGCAGCTTGGTAGCGCACTCGCTTTGGGAGCGAGGGGCCGTGGGTTCAAATCCCGCCACCCCGACTGTCGTCCGCGGCCGGGGCGCCCCGGGAGCCGCCGGTTCCCGCCTGGTGTCCCGGGCGCTGCCGAGGGGCCGTTCAGGCTCGCCTACACTCGATGGGCTGAATCACGCCCAGACTCAACTGAGATCCGTCAAGGAGTACGCCTGTGAAGAGCACCGTCGAGACTCTGAGCCCGACGCGCGTGCGGCTCGCCATCGAGGTGCCGTTCGTCGAGCTCGAGCCGAGCCTCAAGAAGGCGTACCGGGAGATCGGTTCGCAGGTGCAGGTGCCCGGCTTCCGGCGGGGCAAGGTGCCGGCCGCCGTGATCGACCAGCGGGTGGGCCGGGGCACCGTCCTCAACGAGGCGGTGCAGGAGGCCATCCCGCAGAACATCCTCGCCGCGGTCCGCGAGCACGACCTGAAGACCCTCGGTCGCCCCGAGGTCGAGATCACCGAGTTCAACGACGGCGACTCCCTCAACTTCACCGCCGAGGTGGACGTCCGGCCCGAGATCGCCCTGCCGGAGCTCGACTCGATCGAGGTCACCGTTGACGAGCTCCAGATCGACGACAGCGAGATCGAGGAGCAGGTGAAGAACCTGCGCGAGCGGTTCGCCACCCTGAAGACCGTCGAGCGGGCCGCCGTCGAGGGCGACTACGTGCAGATCGACCTGAACGCCACGGTCGACGGCGAGGACGTGCCGGGCGGCTCGGCGACCAACATCTCCCACGAGGTCGGCAGCAAGCAGCTCCTGCCGGGGCTGGACGAGGCCCTCGTCGGCCTCGCCGCCGGCGAGAGCACCACCTTCACCACCCAGCTCGTCGGCGGCGACTTCGCCGGCCGGGACGCCGAGGTGGCGGTGACCGTGCGCACGGTCAAGGAGAAGGAGCTGCCGGAGCTGGACGACGACTTCGCCCAGATGGCGAGCGAGTTCGACACCATCGAGGAGCTGCGCGCCGACGTGCGCGAGCGGGTCACCCGGGGCAAGCGGGTCGAGCAGATCTACGCCGCCCGGGACAAGGCCCTGGAGCAGCTCGTCGAGGCCGCCGGGGTGCCGGCGCCGGAGGGTGTCGTCCGCGAGGAGGTCGAGGGCCGCAAGCAGGCCATGATCGACCAGCTGGAGCGGATCGGCGCGTCCCTGGAGGAATACCTCGCGGCCGAGGAGAAGACCGAGGAGCAGATCGACGCCGAGCTCAACGAGGCGGCGACCGACGGCGTCAAGATCCAGCTGCTGCTGGACACCCTGGCCGACGCCGAGGAGATCCAGGTCTCCGACGACGAGTTCGGCCACGAGATCGTCCACCGCGCGCAGCGCGCCGGGATGCCCCCGCAGCAGTACTACGACCAGCTGGTCCGCTCGGGCAGCGCGGCGGCCGTCTTCGGCGACGTGCGGCGCGGCAAGGCGCTGGCCTCGGTGATGGAGCGCATCAAGATCAAGGACACGGCGGGCAACGAGGTGAGCCTCGACGCCATCCGCGCCGAGAGCGAAGAGGCCCACGACCACGACCACGAGCACTGACATCTCGGGTGCGGCCGCCGTCCACCGGTTGCGGTGGGCGGCGGCCCGAGCCCTTTTCCGGGTACGTCCCGGAGGGGCTGCGCTGAGAGCGAAAAGCGCCCCGACCGGGACTCTGCCGCCCGGGCGAGCGGTTAGTGTCGGGTAGGACGGTACGGAGAGCGAAGGGCTGCCATGACCGACATGCACATCCCAGCGAAGCCGCTCCGGGCGATCGATGCCCGCGGTGGCGAGAACATTGGCAACCTCGACGACTCGGTCTACAACCGGTTGCTCAGGGAACGCATCATCTTCCTCGGCAGCGAGGTGAACGACCAGGTGGCCAACCGCATCTGCGCGCAGCTGCTGCTGCTCGCGGCGGAGGACCCGGACCGGGACATCTTCCTCTGGATCAACTCGCCCGGGGGCTCGGTCTACTCGGGCATGGCGATCTACGACACGATGCAGTACATCGACAACGACGTCTCCACGGTGGCGATGGGCATGGCCGCCTCCATGGGGCAGCTGCTGCTCTGCGCGGGCACCAAGGGCAAGCGCTACGCCCTGCCCCACGCGCGGATCATGATGCACCAGCCGTCCGGCGGCATGGGCGGCACCGCGTCGGACATCGCCATCCAGGCGGAGCAGATGCTCTACACGAAGCGGATGTTCCAGGAGCGGGTGGCCTTCCACACCGGCCAGACCCAGGCCCAGATCGAGGCGGACTCGGACCGCGACCGCTGGTTCACCGCCCAGGAGGCCATGGACTACGGCTTCATCGACAAGGTGATCACCGGAGCCGCGCAGGTTCCGGAAGGCGCCGGGACCCTGAGCTGACCGAGGAGCTGACGATGACCGACCTGAGCCTGCCGCCCCAGTTCGCGGCCGTGCACAACCGCTACGTCCTGCCGTCCTTCGTCGAGCGCACGTCGTACGGGGTGAAGGAGTCCAACCCGTACAACAAGCTCTTCGAAGACCGGATCATCTTCCTCGGCGTCCAGGTGGACGACGCGTCCGCCAACGACGTGATGGCGCAGTTGCTGACGCTCGAGGGCACCGACCCCGACCGCGACATCATCATGTACATCAACTCGCCGGGTGGTTCGTTCACCGCGATGACGGCGATCTACGACACGATGCAGTACGTCCGGCCGGACATCTCCACCGTCTGCCTGGGGCAGGCCGCCAGCGCGGCTGCGGTGCTGCTCGCCGCCGGCACGCCGGGCAAGCGGATGGCGCTGCCGAACTCGCGGATCATCATCCACCAGCCGGCCACCGAGGGCGGCTACGGGCAGGGCTCGGACATCGAGATCCAGGCCCGGGAGATCATGCGGATGCGGACGCAGCTGGAGGAGATGCTCTCCCGGCACTGCAACCAGCCGGTGGAGAAGGTCCGCAAGGACATCGACCGGGACAAGATCATGACGGCCGAGGAGTCCCGCGAGTACGGGCTGGTCGACACGATCCTCACCAGCCGCAAGAAGGGGCTGCTCGCCGCCAACGCGGCCAGCTGAGACGAGCATGGGGTCGGAGGTCGGCCGGGCGTGTCGCCGGCCGACCTCTGACACGCCCGATTTGGGGGTCGGAGAAACCCCCGCCAGCGGGTAACGTCGGGCCCGTACCGCTGCGTCGGGACGGTCCGGCGAGCGAACGGAGACGGACGGAGCGCAGCGTCCGCAGGTCATGGCCGGTGCACCGGCCGATGAGTGCAGGGAGAACGTAGGTGGCACGGATCGGTGACGGCGGCGACCTACTCAAATGCTCCTTCTGCGGCAAGTCGCAGAAGCAGGTGAAAAAGCTCATCGCGGGGCCCGGGGTCTACATCTGCGACGAGTGCATCGATCTCTGTAACGAGATCATCGAGGAGGAGCTGGCCGAGTCCGGCGAGGTGAAGTGGGAAGAGCTTCCCAAGCCGATGGAGATCTGCCAGTTCCTCGACAACTACGTGGTCGGCCAGGACCAGGCCAAGAAGGCCCTCGCGGTCGCCGTCTACAACCACTACAAGCGGATCCAGGCCGAGGCGGCCGGCGCGCCGGGTTCCGGCAGCGACGCCGTCGAGCTGGCCAAGTCCAACATCCTGCTGCTCGGGCCGACCGGGTGCGGCAAGACCCACCTCGCGCAGACCCTCGCCCGGATGCTGAACGTCCCCTTCGCGATCGCGGACGCCACCGCCCTCACCGAAGCGGGCTACGTGGGCGAGGACGTGGAGAACATCCTCCTCAAGCTGATCCAGGCCGCGGACTACGACATCAAGCGGGCCGAGACCGGCATCATCTACATCGACGAGGTCGACAAGATCGCCCGCAAGTCGGAGAACCCGTCGATCACCCGGGACGTCTCCGGCGAGGGCGTCCAGCAGGCGCTGCTGAAGATGCTCGAAGGCACGGTGGCCAACGTGCCGCCGCAGGGCGGGCGCAAGCACCCGCACCAGGAGTTCATCCAGATCGACACCACCAACGTGCTGTTCATCTGCGGTGGTGCCTTCGCCGGCCTCGACCAGATCATCGAGGCCCGCACGGGCCACGGCGGGACGGGCTTCGGCGCGCGGCTCCGCTCGGTCTCCGAGCGGTCGACCGACGACATCTTCAGCCAGGTCATGCCGGAGGACATGCTGAAGTTCGGCCTGATCCCCGAGTTCATCGGCCGGCTTCCGGTGATCACCAACGTCCGCAGCCTCGACCGGTCCGCCCTCGTGCGGATCCTCACCGAGCCGCGCAACGCCCTCGTGAAGCAATACCAGCGCCTCTTCGAGCTCGACGGCGTGGAGTTGGAGTTCGAGCCCCCGGCCCTGGAGGCCATCGCCGACCAGGCGATGCTGCGCGGCACG